>DASTWT010000145.1:0-5552 GCA_035765815.1 Luteimonas sp.
CCACGAACTGGTCGAACGATTCGATGGTGCCCTGGAGCTTGATGCCGTTGACCAGGTAGATGGAGACCGGGACGCGCTCGCGGCGCAAGGCGTTCAGGAACGGATCCTGCAGGGATTGCCCCTTGGACATGTTGCCCCCTCTCGATGGCTTTCTTGACGACGTTTGTGTGTTGTTTTGGCGGCGGACGCCCATGGGACGCCCGGTCCGCGCCACCCGACCCGCGCTCCCCGCGGCGGCGACGGCTCGATGGTACCCCAAGGCCCGCCCCCGGGGTTGGGATGCCCGTCTCGTACAGCCGACCCATGGTCGGCTGCGGCAGGGATCGCGCCGACCGTGGGTCGGCGCTACAGGAAAAGCGCCAAGGCCCGCTCCAGGCCCTCCAGATCCGCGGCCGGGTCGAACCAGCGCGCATCCAGTTCGCGCCGCAGCCAGGTGAGCTGGCGCTTGGCGAGCTGGCGGGTGGCGAAGATCGCGCGGTCGCGGAAGGCGGCGGCGTCGCAGGCGCCGTCGAGGTACGCCCAGGCCTGCCGGTAGCCGACCGCCCGCAGCGCCGGCAGCTCCTGCGGCGCCGGATGGGCGGCCAGGGCCGGCAGGGCGCGCAGCCGCCGCACTTCGTCGAGGAAACCCAGCGCCAGCATCGCGTCGAAGCGCCGCTCGATCCGCGCGTGGAGTTCGCCGCGGTCGCGCGGCGCCAGCACCAGCCGGAGCACGCGCAGCGGCAGGCGACCGCCGGGGCCGCCGCGATCGGCCTGCCAGTCGCTGATCGTGCGGCCCGAAAGCCGATGCACCTCGAGCGCGCGCTGGATGCGCTGCGCGTCGGTGGCGTGGATGCGCGCGGCGGCGGCCGGATCGATCGCGGCCAGCCGCGCGTGCAGCGCCGCCCAGCCTTCCGCGTCCGCTTCCGCCGCGAGCCCGGCGCGCACCGCCGCGTCGGCGCCCGGCATGTCGGACAATCCGTGCAGCAGCGCGCGGAAATACAGGCCCGTGCCGCCCGCCAGCACCGGGATGCGCCCGCGCGCGACGATTCCCGCGATCGCGGCGCGCGCGTCCGCGGCGAACTCCGCGGCCGAATACGCCTGCCACGGCTCGCGCACGTCCACGAGGTGGTGCGGCACGGCGGCGCGTTCGGCCGCGTCCGGCTTCGCGGAGCCGATGTCCAGGCCGCGATACACCAGCGCCGAATCGACGCTCACGATCTCCCCGCCCAGGCGCGCCGCCCAGTCCAGCGCCAGCGCCGACTTGCCCGACGCGGTCGGGCCCATCAGCGCGATCGCGGGCGGCCGCGTGTCGACAGCCATCACCGCCTCACGGCGCGCGCGCCGCCGGCTCAGGCATCCCGGCCCCTGGCGAGCAGGCTGTTGCGGCGCGCGTAGAGCACGTACACGAGTACGCCGACCGCGTTCCAGGCCACGCACCACAGCTGCGTCCTGCTCGGCAGGCTCGAGAACAGGTAGGCGCAACCGAGGATCGCGACCGGGCCGACCACCCACGCCATCGGCGTGCGGAACACGCGCGGGCGGCCCGGGTCGCGCTTGCGCAGCACCAGCAGGCACGCGGCGACGGCGACGAAGGCGATCAGCGTGCCCGCATTGGCGAGCGCGGCGATTTCGTCCAGCCGGGCGACGCCCGCCAGCGCCGAGGTCACGATGGCGGTGAACACGGTGATCGCCACCGGCGTGCCGCGCAGGTTCACCCGCGACAACCCGCGGGGCAGCAGGCCGTCGCGCGACATCACGAAGAAGATGCGGCTCTGGCCGTAGAAGAACGCCAGCAGCACCGTCGGCAGCGCGACCACCGCGGCCGCGGCGACGAGCTTCGCCGCCGTGCCCTGGCCGAGCTCGCGCATGATCAGCGCCAGCGGCTCGGCGCTCTGCCCGAACACGCCGTAGCGCATCGCGCCGACCGCCGCCAGCGCCACGACCATGTAGATCAGGGTGCAGCCGACCATCGAGCCGACGATGCCGATCGACAGGTCGCGCGCCGGGTTCTTCGTCTCCTCCGCGGCGGTGGAGATCGCGTCGAAGCCGTAGAAGGCGAAGAAGATGATCGCGGCGGCCGCCATCACGCCGTACTTCTTCCCGTCCGCGCCGATGCTCTCGGCGAAGCCGTGCGGCATGAACGGGTGCAGGTTGGAGGCGTCGAACGCAGGCAGGGCGATGGCGACGAACACGCCCAGCGCGAGCAGCTTGACGACCACGAGGAAGGCGTTGACGTTCGCGCTCTCGCGGGTGCCGGCGATGAGCGCGCCGGCGACGACCCAGGTGATCGCGATCGCGGGCAGGTTCAAGAAGCCGCCGGCATGCGGGCCGACGGTCAGCGCCTGCGGCAGGTGGACGCCGAGGCCCTGGAGGAAGCCGACCGCGTACCCGGACCAGCCGACCGCCACCGTGCTCACCACCAGCGTGTACTCGAGGATCAGGCTCCAGCCGACGACCCAGGCGATGGCCTCGCCGAGCACGGTGTAGCTGTAGGTGTAGGCGCTGCCCGCCGCCGGCATCAGCGTCGCCATCTCGGCGTAGGCCAGCGCCGCGCAGGCGCAGACGACGCCCGCGACCAGGAACGAGAGCAGCACCGCGGGGCCGGCGAGGTTCGCGCCGACGCCGATCAGCGTGTAGATGCCGGTGCCGACGATCGCGCCGATGCCCAGCGCCACCAGGTGCGGCCAGCCGAGGCTCGGCACGAGGCGCCGGCCTTCTTCGTGCACGGTGACCCGATCGATGTCCTTGCGTCGCAGCCAGGCCTGCATGTGGCACCCCCCCGTGTCAGGAGCCCACAGTGTGCGGCATCGGCGGCCGCCGCGCGACGGACCGCCCCCGGCCGCGGCCGGGGGCGGGGTCGCCGTCAGAAGTCCTTCGAGATCCGCAGGCCGATCGTCCGCGGCGGCGTGCTGACGATGTACGGCTGGTAGCCGCAGGTCAGCGTGGCGCATTCGGCGAACTTGGTCAGCTCGGTCTTCTCGTTGAACAGGTTGTGCACGAACGCATCGAGCTTCCAGTCGCCGAACGCGTAGCCGGCCGACAGGTCGAACAGCGTGTAGCCGTCGAGGTCGCCGAGCAGCGCGTCCTCGTCGGTGCGCAGGTCGGCGCGGCGCTTGCCCTGGTGGAACAGCGCGCCCTGCACGAAGGCCTCGCCCTCGCCCACGTTCCAGGTGTAGCGGCCGGTCAGGTTGCCCTTGAAGCGCGCGGTGATCGGCAGGCGCGTGCCCGACGGCGCCTGCGGCCCGTCCACCGGGTCGCCGGTGATCGGGTTGATCGTCCCGGGCGGACACACGCTGACCGGGTTGCCGTCCGCGTCGTTGAAGCCGCAGTAGTCCTCGGTGAGCCGCGCGTTGTACCAGGCCACGCCGCCGGAGAGCATGAAGTTGTAGCTCGCCTGCCACTGCAGCTCCAGCTCGGTGCCGTCGACCCGCGCCTGGTTCGCGTTGCGGATCTCGGTGAGGCCGTTGAGGCCGAGGTAGGAGAACTGGAAGTCCTTCCAGTCCTCGCGGAACACCGCTCCGTTGAAGATCAGCCGGTGGTCGAGCCAGGCGGTCTTCCAGCCGAACTCGTAGTTGGTGAGGTAGTCGGAGGTGTACGGCGGCACGGTGCCGCGGCGGTTGATGCCGCCCGGGCGGTAGCCCTGCGACCAGGTCGCGTAGAGCATCCGGTCGTCGTCGAGCTTCCAGCTCAGGTTGAACTTGCCGATCGAGTCGCTCTCCTTGACCCGCTTGTCCAGGTTCGTGCACGGCGCGCCCATGAACTTGCGGTCGTCGAAGCACACCACCACGCCCGAGGAGCTGCTCCAGCCCCAGTCGCCGTAGCCGAAGAAGCCGACCAGGCTGTTGTCGGACTGGAAGAAGCGGATGCCGCCGGTGGCGGTCAGCCGCGGGGCGATGTCGAAGGACACTTCGCCGAACACCGCCCGGTCGCGATCCACGCGCTGCTGCGCGGTCAGCCAGATCGTGTCCGGGAAGCCGGGCACTTCCTGCACTTCCGACAAGCCGTCGACCAGGTAATCCTGGAAGATGTCGTGGCTCTGGCGCTGCCAGAACAGGCCGCCGACCAGCCGCCAGCGGTTGCCTTCGGGCGAGGCCAGGCGCAGCTCGTGGCTTTCGGTGCGGTACTTGTCCTTCGCCAGGATGTGCTGCGACGGATTGACGTAGGTCGCCGGGTCGCAGCTGAAGGACACCGGGTCGAAGTCCGAGCACATGTACGCGCCGTAGCCCGCGAGCGTGTCGTACCAGAAGCCGTAGTCGGTGTAGTCGGCGGCCGAATCGACGTCGCGCGAGAGGTGCGAATACGCGTAGGTCAGGTCGAAGTTGCCGACCTTGCCCTGCACCGTCAGCGCGGCCTGCATCCACTTGTCCTTCGAGTATTCCGGGTAGCCGTGCACGACCTCGAAGTCGCCGACGCCCGGGTCGTAGCCGGTGCTGCCCTTGGCGTCCTGGTGCTGGCCCATGATCGTGGGCGAGATCGTCCAGTCGTCGTCGAGGTCGATGCGCAGCGCGGCACGGGCGCCGACGGTGTCGGCCTCGTTGTAGTCCTTCTTCGCGAACGCGGCGTTGTCCCCGACGATGCCCGATGTGGGGAAGGTCACGGTGCCATGCACGTTGTCCACGTAGCCGGCGTCGTGCTTCTGCCAGCCCACCAGGCGCAGCGCGCTGCGCTGGCCGGTCGGGATGTTGGCCATCGCCTCCACCACGTGGCCGATGCCGCCGTCCTGGATCGCGTTGAGCTCGGCGCTGACGTTGGCCGCGAAGCCGGAGGGATCGGGCTTGTTGGTGATGATGCGCAGCGTGCCCGCCTGCGAGCTCGCGCCGTACAGCGTGCCCTGCGGGCCGGCGAGCGCCTCGACGCGGGCGATGTCGTACATGTGGATGTCGAGCGCGCCGGTGATCGTGGTGATCGGCTGCTCGTCGAGGTAGACGCCCACGCTCGGCTGCGAGCCGGAGTGGTTGCCGTCGCCGCCGCTGGCGACGCCGCGCATGTAGACCTGCAGGAAGCCGGGGCCGGAGAACACGCCGCCGCCGGCGGTGCCGTAGGACAGGCTCGGGATCAGCTTGGCGTAGTCGTCGAAGTCGGCGACGTCGTGCTGCTCGAGCTGTTCCTGCCCGATCGCCTGCAGGCTGATCGGCACGGCCTGCACGTTCTCCTCGCGCTTCTGCGCGGTGACGATGACCGCCCCGAGCGTCTTCGCCTCCTTCTGCTGCGGCGTCGCCGCCGCCTCCTGCTGCTGCGCCGCGTCCTGCGCTGGCGCGGCGTCCTGCGCCCGCGCCACGCCCATCGCCTGCATGCCGACGCAGACCGCCATCGCCAGCGGCAGTCGCGCGAGCGCCCGCCTTCCCGACCTCTTCGTGTTGCGCATTTCCCCCTCCTCCCTGGTGGATACCGCGTTTGTGTTCCTGACGACGCCTACGCCCCGGCCGCCGCTGCCGGCGCGTGGGCCAGCGGCCCCAGCGCCTCCCGCAGCGGCCCGAGCCACGGCTCGAAATGCTTCCAGTGGTCCAGCCCTTCGCGATAGATCGGCTGGCGCACCTGCTCGGAACTGGCGGTGCGCACCGGCCGGTCGTTCT
>DASTWT010000146.1:0-16234 GCA_035765815.1 Luteimonas sp.
GAACCTGGACATCCTCGACATCCCGGTCGCCGAGATCACGCGCCAGTACGTCGACTACATCCAGGCCATGCACGAGATGCGCTTCGAGCTGGCCGCCGAATACCTGGTGATGGCCGCGATCCTGGCCGAGATCAAGTCGCGGATGCTGCTGCCGCGCTCCGAGCTGGCGCTGGACGAGGAAGGCGACCCGCGCGCCGAGCTGGTTCGCCGCCTGCAGGAGTACGAGCGCTTCAAGCAGGCCGCCGAGGACCTCGACGCCCTGCCCCGCCAGGACCGCGACACGACGCCCGCCTCCGCGTTCGTGCCCGACCGCGCCGCGGTGCGCCTGCCGCCGCCGGTGGACCTGCGCGAGATGCTGCTGGCGCTGCACGACGTGCTGCGCCGCGCCGAGCTGTACACGCAGCATGCGATCAGGCGCGACGCGCTCAGCGTGCGCCAGCGCATGGGCGAGTTGCTGGCGCGCCTGCAGGACGGGGCGTTCCATCGCTTCGAATCGCTGTTCGAGGTCGCCGAAGGCCGGCTCGGCGTGGTGGTGACCTTCCTCAGCATCCTGGAGCTGGCGAAGGAACGCCTGCTCGACGTCGTGCAGGAAGCGCCGATGGCGCCGATCTACGTGAAGTCGCTGGCCTCCGGCGACGGCAGCGGCGCCGCGCTCAACCTGTCGAGCGAATTCGACGACACCGACCCGGCGAACGACGCCTCCGTCAATGAATGACCCCCGCAGCGAAGCCATGGACCAGACCCTGATCACCCGCATCGTCGAGGCGGCGCTGCTCGCCGCGAACCAGCCGCTGACCGTGGTCCAGCTCAAGGGCCTGTTCCCGCTCGACGAGCCGGCGCCCGAAGGCAGCATCGAACAGGCGCTCTCGGCGCTCGTCGAAGGCTGCGCGGACCGCGGCGTCGAGCTGGTCGAGCTGGCCTCCGGCTGGCGCTACCAGGTCAAGGCCGAGGTGCACGCCTGGGTCGCGCGCCTGTGGGCCGAGCGCCAGACCAAGTACACGCGCGCCACGCTCGAGACCCTGGCGTTGATCGCCTACCGCCAGCCGATCACCCGCGGCGAGATCGAACAGGTCCGCGGCGTGGCCGTGAACAGCAACATCATCAAGGCGCTCGAGGAACGCGAGTGGATCCGCGTGGTCGGCCATCGCGACGTGCCCGGCAAGCCGGAGCTGCTGGCGACCACCAAGGGCTTCCTCGACTACTTCGGGCTCAAGCGCCTGGAGGACCTGCCGCCGCTCTCGGAGCTGAAGGAGATCGGCGAGCTGGAACCGCAGCTGTCGTTCGAGCCCGACGCCGGCGACGGCGCGATGCCGCTCGGCGACGTGTCGCTGGACGGCGACGCCAACGAAGACACCCCCACCGCCGACACGGCGGACACCGATGACGACGCCGCGATTGCATCGTCGGAGCAACAGGAACAATGAGCGAGAAGAAGAATGAAGGACCCCGCCGCCTCACGCTGAAGCGCGGCGGCGAGGCCGAGGGCGCGAACGCCCCGCGGCTCGAGGAACGGCTGCACAAGGTGCTCGCGCAGGCCGGGCTCGGTTCGCGCCGCGCGCTGGAGCAGCGCATCGCCGACGGCCTGGTGAAGGTCAATGGCGAAGTCGCGACGGTCGGCATGAGCGTGGCGGGCGGCGACAAGATCGAGATCGACGGCCGCACGTTCGTCGCCAGCGCGCTGACCGAACCCGCGCGCGTGCTGATGTACAACAAGCCCGAAGGCGAAGTGACGACCCGCGAGGATCCCGAGGGCCGCCCGACCATCTTCGACGCGCTGCCCGCGCTGAAGGGCGCGCGCTGGATCGCGATCGGCCGCCTCGACATCAACACCACCGGCCTGCTGCTGCTCACCACCGACGGCGAGCTGGCCAACGCGATGATGCATCCCTCGCGCGAGGTGGAGCGCGAGTACGTCTGCCGCGTGCGCGCGCCCGAGGGCGAGGACGTCGTGTCCGACAAGCTCGTCGACCGGCTGCGCCGCGGCGTGGCGCTGGAGGACGGCCCGGCGAAGTTCGACGAGATCGAACGCATCGGCGGGACCGACTCGCACGACTGGTTCCGCGTGGTCGTGAGCGAGGGCCGCAACCGCGAAGTGCGCCGGCTCTGGGAATCGCAGGGCTGCCAGGTGAGCCGGCTCAAGCGCACGCGCTACGGCAGCGTCGAACTGCCGCAGCCGCTGCTGCGCGGGCATTCGCAGGAACTCGCCGCGGACCGGGTCGAGGCGCTGCGCAAGTCGCTCGGCCTCGAGGACGGCGCGCCGTCGGCGCTGACGCTGCAGCCGGTGATCGGCCAGCGGCGCGCGGCGAAGTCGACGGTGCACGTCGGCGGCCAGCATCGCTCGCAGGGTTACGTCGGCGGCCACAACACCGCGGACGAAGGGCGCGAGCTGCGCCGCTTCGACCACGTGCGCGAGGATCGCCGCGGCCGCGGCGGCAAGAAGCCGCATGGCGGCCTGACGGTCAGCGGCGAAGCCGCGGCCAAGCAGGCGAACAAGGCGTTCAAGCCCAAGGGCCCGCGCCAACCGGGCCAGCGCGTGCGCGGCGGCAAGGGCGCGGGCGCGCAGGAGAATCCGGCCGCGTTCCGTACCTGGTACGTACCCGACGGCGTCGACACCGGCCCGGCCGGGCATCGCAACCCGGACGGCGCGCGCGGCGCACGGCGTGGCGCGGGACGCAACGGCCCCGGCGGCGGCGGTCGCCCGCAGCGCGGTCCCGGCGGTGGCGGTGGCGCGCGCGGCAACGCGCAACCAGGCGGGCGTTCGGCGCATCCCTACGGCCATCCGGGCAACGCGCCGGTGTTCCCGTCCGACCACGCGACGCCGGGCTTCAATCCCTACGGCGAGCGACCGCGTTCCGGGCGCCCCGGCGGCGATCGCCCCGGTGGCGCGCGACCCGGCGGCAACCGTCCGGGCGGCAATCGTCCCGGCGGGAATCGACCCGGCGGCAACAGGCCGGGCGGAAACGGACCCGGCGGCCCGCGGTCGGGCGGTCCGCGTGGCCAGGGTCGCCCCGGTGGCGGCAACCGGGGGCCCCAGGGACGCTGATCCGGCGCCGATCCGCGCCGATCACGCGCCGTGATGCACCGCGCGGGCACACTGCCCGCGCATGCCGGCACTCAACGTCCTCACGCTGAACGCCCACATGGGCTTCAGCCTTTCGCGTCGGCGCTTCGTGCTGCCGGCGCTGCGCGAGGCGATCCGCTCGGTTTCCGCCGACCTGGTCTTCCTCCAGGAAGTGCTGGGGGCGCACGCGCACCACGCGCGTCGCCATGCGGACTGGCCGGACGAGCCGCAATACGAGTTCCTCGCCGACACGACCTGGGCGCAGCACGCCTACGGGCGCAACGCGGCCTATCCGCACGGCCACCACGGCAACGCGCTGCTGTCCAAGTTCCCGATCCTGCGCCACCGGAACCACGACGTGTCGGTGCAGGGCCACGAGGAGCGCGGCCTGCTCCACTGCGTGATCGACGTGCCCGCCGGTGGCGAACTGCACGCCGTCTGCGCGCACCTCGGCCTGCGCGATGCGCACCGGCGGCGCCAGCTCGGCCTGCTGTGCGAATTGCTGCGCGACGGCATCCCGGCCGGCGCGCCGGTGGTCGTCGCCGGCGACTTCAACGACTGGCGCGGGCGCGGGCACGCGCTGCTCGCGGGCTGCGGCCTGCGCGAAGCGTTCGTGGAGGCGCACGGGCGCTTCGCGCGCTCGTTCCCCTCGCGGCTGCCGCTGCTGCCGCTGGACCGGATCTACCTCCGTGGCGCGGCCGCGCGCGACCCCCGGGTGCTCGGCGGCCCGCCGTGGTCGCGCCTGTCCGACCACGCACCGCTGCTCGCACGGATCGAGCTGGACCGATGAACGCGTCGCCGGACACGCGGTTGCGGCTGCTGGAGAACGGCGAGGCGTTCTTCCCGCGGGTGTTCGAGGCGATCGCGCGCGCACGTCACGAGGTGCTGGTGGAAACCTTCATCCTGTTCGAGGACAAGGTCGGGCTGGAGCTCCGGCAACGGCTCGTGGAGGCCGCGGCCCGCGGCGTGCGCGTGGACCTGACCGTCGACGGTTTCGGTTCGCCCGCGTTCTCGCCGGGCTTCGTCGCGGCACTGGCCGATGCGGGGGCGCGGTTGCGCGCGTTCGACCCGCATCGGCCGCTGCTGGGCATGCGCATGCACGTGTTCCGGCGGCTGCACCGCAAGCTGGCGGTGATCGACGGCGAACGCGCGTTCGTCGGCGGGATCAACTTTTCCGCCGACCACCTCGGCGATTTCGGGCCCGAGGCCAAGCAGGACTACGCGGTCGAGGTCGAGGGACCGGTGGTGGCGGCCATCCGCGGCTTCATGCTCGACGCGCTTCGCGGCGATGGCACCGGCGAAGGCTGGCGGCCGCCGCGCGGTGGCGACGGCGATCCCGGCGGACGCCTCGTCGTCCGCGACAACCGCGGCCGCAGCCGCGACATCGAACGCGCGTACCGCGAGGCCATCCGCGGGGCCCGGCGCGAGATCCTGCTGGCGAACGCGTATTTCTTCCCGGGCTATGGTTTCCTGCGCGACCTGCGGCATGCCGCGGCGCGCGGCGTCGAGGTGACGCTGCTGCTGCAGGGCGAGCCCGACGAGAAGATCGCGCAAACCGGCGCGCGCATGCTCTATCGCCATCTCGCCGGCGCCGGCGTGCGCCTGCACGAATACTGCCGCCGCCCCTTCCACGGCAAGGTGGCGGTGATCGACGGCGAATGGGCGACCGTCGGCTCGAGCAACCTGGACCCGCTGAGCCTTTCGTTGAACCTCGAAGCCAACCTGGTGGTGCGCGACCGCGCGTTCGCGACGGAACTGCGCGAATCGCTGCTGCGCCTCCTGCGCGAGGACTGCCGGCCGGTCGACGAGGCGCGGATGCCGCCGGAGCGGTTCTGGCACGCGTTGACGCGCCCGCTGCTGTTCCACTGCCTGCGGCGCTTCCCGGCGTGGGCGGGGCTGCTGCCCGCGCACGCGCCGCGCGTCGCGTTGCTGCGGCCGGAGCAGCCGCCGGCGGGCGCGCCGTGAGCCGGCGCCGGTGGGCTCCGCATGCATGGCGCGCCGTGTCGGCGCTGTGCCTGCTGGTGGTGGCGACCCTGCTGGTGCGATACGCGCGCACCATCGACTGGACGGCGGTCGCCGCCGCGCTCGCGGCCCTGCCGCTTTCGACGGTGGCCGCGGTGGCCGGCCTCACCGTCGCCAGCTACCTCGCCTACGGAGGCTACGACCTCGCCGCGCGCCGCTACACGGGCCATCGCCTGT
Source organism: Luteimonas sp. (assembly GCA_035765815.1). Taxonomy (GTDB): domain Bacteria; phylum Pseudomonadota; class Gammaproteobacteria; order Xanthomonadales; family Xanthomonadaceae; genus Cognatiluteimonas. Next base: position 5,261 of record DASTWT010000146.1, read on the forward strand.
CCACGCGCCGGGTGCTGGCGATCTCGCTGTCCAGTTACGCATTCGCGCTGAACCTGGGTGCGCTGCTCGGCGGCGCCGGCCTGCGCTACCGCATGTACGCGCGCTCCGGGCTGCGCACCGGGACGATCGCGCGGATCGTCGCGTTCGTCGTCGCGACCAACTGGCTCGGCTACGTCGCGCTTGCGGGGCTGTTGTTCGCGACGGGCGCGATCGCGGCGCCGGAGGCGCTGCGGATCACTCCCTTGCTGCTGCGCGCGACCGGCGTCGCCATGCTGCTGGTCGCCTGCGCTTACCTCTGCGCCTGCACGGCCTGGCACGGCCGCACCTTCCACGTGCGCGGCCACCACTTCCGCTGGCCGTCGCCGCGGCTGGCGCTGCTTCAGGTGGCGATGGCGGCCTTCGACTGGGCGCTGATGGGCACGCTGCTGTGGGTGTTGCTGGGCCCTGCGTACCCGTGGCCGCTGGTGACCGCCACCCTGCTGCTGTCGGCGGTGGCGACGGCGTTGCTGCACGTGCCGGCGGGACTGGGCGTCGCCGAAGCGGTGTTCATCGCGGTCCTGGCGGGCGGCACGCCCGAGCCCCGGGTCCTCGCCGCGCTCCTGGCGTGGCGCGCGGCCTACTACCTCGTGCCGCTGGTCGCGGCGATCGCGTTCTATGCGGGCGTCGAGGCCCGTGCCGGCGTCGCCGCCGACGCCCGGGCCGATGCCGATCCGGTCAGTCGAGGCTGAAGCGGTCGGCGTCGAGCATCGCCGGGAAGCGCGCGCGATGCTCGGCCAGGCGATCCGCGCGCAGCGTCGCGGTCGCCACCACCTCGGCATCGGCGCATTCGCTCAGCGGCTCGCCGAGGAAGTCGATCACCGCGCTGTCGCCGTCGTAGCGGTGGCCGTTGCCATCGGTGCCGACGCGGTTGAGGCCGGCGACGTAGCACAGGTTCTCGATCGCGCGTGCGCGCAACAGGGTGTTCCAGGCGTAGGCGCGCGGCGACGGCCAGTTGGCGACGTACAGCAGCAGGTCGTAGTCGAGCGCCCCGGGGCGCTCCACGTCGTAGCGGTTGCGCGAGAACACCGGGAAACGCAGGTCGTAGCAGACCAACGGGCAGATGCGCCAACCGCGCCAGTCCAGCACGAGCCGCGGACCGCCGGCGGCATAGCGCTCGTGCTCGCCGGCATAGCGGAACAGGTGGCGCTTGTCGTAGTGCCGGAGCGCGCCGTCGGGCGTGGCGAACAGCAGGCGGTTGTAGACGCCCGCCTGCGGCACGCCTTCGCCTTCGGCCACGCGCAGCTGCACGCTGCCGCAGACCGCCGCATCGAGCCGGCGCGCCTGGTCGAGGATCCAGGCCACCGTCGGCCCTTCCATCGTCTCGGCCTGGCCGATCGCATCGTTGCTGAAGCCGCTGGTGAAGGTTTCCGGCAGCAGCACGAGGTCGGTGCTCCCGTGCAGCGGCGCCATCAGGCGTCCGTAATGGTCGCGGTTGCCGGCGGGGTCGTGCCAGCGCGTGTCGCCCTGGACCAGGCTGACGCGCAGGTCCCGCGGCGACGCGCTCACAGCCGCTCCAGCCGCGCGATCGCGGCGTCGAGCGTCGCCTCGCTCTTGGCGAAGCACAGGCGCGCCAGCCGCTGCCCCGGCGGCGGGTCGCGGTAGAACGGCGACAGCGGGATCGTCGCCACGCCGTGCTCGACCGTGAGCCAGCGGCAGAACGCCAGGTCGTCGAGGTCGCTCACGGCCGAATAGTCGACCAGCTGGAAGTAGCCGCCCGCCACGGGCAGCGGCCGCAGCTTCGTGCCGAGCAGCTGCGCGCGGAAACGGTCGCGCTTGCCCTCGTAGAACGCGCCCAGCGACTCGTAGTGCGCGGGATCCTCGCGGATCATCTCCGCGAACGCGTGCTGCGCCGGGGTGAACGTGCAGAAGGTGTTGTACTGGTGGACCTTGCGGAACTCGGCGGACAGCGCCGGCGGCGCGATGCAGTAACCCACCTTCCAGCCGGTGCAGTGGTAGGTCTTGCCGAAGCTGGAGATCACCACCGAACGGCCGCGCAGCCGCGCGTCGCGCAGCACCGATTCGTGGCGCGCGCCGTCGAACACGATGTGCTCGTAGACCTCGTCGGACAGCAGCACGATGTCGTTGCCCTCGAGCAGCGCGGCGATCGCGTCGAGGTCGGCGGCGCCGAACATCGCGCCGGACGGGTTGTGCGGGCTGTTGACCATCAGCATGCGCGTGCGCGGCGTGATCGCCGCCCGCACCGCCGCCCAGTCGGGACGGAAGGTCTCCGGGTCGAGCGGCACGTGCACCGCGCTCGCGCCGGCCAGGTCGATCGCCGGCTCGTAGCAGTCGTAGCACGGGTCGAGCACGATCACTTCCTCGCCCGCGCGGACCAGCGCATGCACGGCGTCGAAGATCGCCTCGGAAGCGCCCGAGGTGACCGTGATTTCGGCGTCCGGATCGGGCCGCCAGCCGTAGCAGCGTTCGGTCTTGCCGGCGATCGCCTGCCGCAGCGGGGCGATGCCGGTCATGGGCGAATACTGGTTGTGGCCGGCGCGCATGGCCGCGTCGAGCGCATCGACCAGACGGTCGGGTACGGGGAAATCGGGGAAGCCCTGGCCCAGGTTCACCGCGCCGTGTTCGGCGGCCAGCTGCGACATCACGGTGAAAATGGTCGTTCCGACCCTGGGAAGCTTGGTCTGCGGCATCCGTCCGTCCGGCGCGGGGGGGTACAATGCGGACTTTGTAACATGCCCCCCAGCCGTTTTCCGTGACCAGCCCAGCCCCCGCGACCCCGGACATCGCGTCCCTGCTCCAGTCCTACCACGCTGCCGATTACCGCTGGGAGTTCAACGGGCGGTGGCATCCGCTTTCGATCGGCGCGCACGCGCCTTCGCTCGAGCAGGCATTCCCCGACGCGGCGAGCTTCGGCCTGCTGTCGGCCTGGAATCCGCACTCCGTCGAGCGCCCCGAAAGCGTGAACCGGACCGAGGACGCGCGCCTGCTCGCGCAACTCGAGCAGACCGGTCTCGTCTTCCGCGCGGCCTTTTCCGCCGCGCGCAACCGCAGCTGGCGCGAACCGAGCTGGATCGTGATGGACATGCCGGTCGACGCCTTCGACGCGCTCGCGCGCAGCCACGGCCAGCTGGCGACCGTGCACGCGCGCCGCGGCGAGCCGGCGCGGCTGCGCATGTACCGGGCCGAACCCGCGGGCGGTCCGGGCCTCGACTGCGTCGACTGGGTAAACTGAGCCTGCCGGCGGCCGCCATGCCGCCTCCCGGGACGCGCGCGATCCGCCCATGACCGAGCCCCTGCCGGTGCCCGCCCTCCTGTCCGCGCGCGGCCTCGCCTTCGCGCGCAACGAACTGCCGGTGTTCGGACCGCTCGACTTCGACGTGGACGCGGGCGAAGCGCTCCTGGTGCAGGGCGACAACGGCGCGGGCAAGACCACGCTGCTGCGCGTGCTCGCCGGCCTGCTGCAGGCGGACGCCGGGCGCGTCGAGATCGAGGGGCGGGCCGCGGAACCCGCGCTCCGCGCGCGCGCCATCGCCTTCCTCGGCCACCTGCCCGCGCTGAAGGCCGACCTCAGCTCGCTGGAGAACCTGCAGTTCCTGTGCGGCCTGCACGGCCGCCGTCGCGGCCAGCTCCCGGCCGCGGCGATGGCCATCGTCGGCCTCGCCGGTTACGAGGATGCGCCGGCGCGCCAGCTCTCGGCGGGCCAGCGCAAGCGGCTCTCGCTGGCGCGCATGTGGCTGTCGCCCGCGCCGCTGTGGCTGCTCGACGAACCCTACGCGAACCTCGACCTCGAAGGCCTCGAGCTGGTCAACCGCATGGTCCAGGCGCACCTGCGCGCCGGCGGCGCCGCGGTGCTGACCACGCACGGCGCCTATGCGGCGCCGCCGGTGCGCACGCGCCTGCTGCAGCTGGAGCGCGCCGCATGATGCTCGCAGCCGCGCGCGCCCTGGTCGTGCGCGACCTCACCCTGCTCTGGCGCCGCCGCGGCGACGCGCTGCAGCCGGCGCTGTTCGCGTTGCTCGTCGTCGTGCTGTTCGCGCTCGCGCTCGGCGCGGAGCCCGCGGCACTGGCGCGTGCCGCGCCCGCGGTCCTGTGGCTGTCGGTGCTGCTGGCCGGCCTGCTCGCGCTCGACACGCTGTTCCGCGGCGACGCCGAGGACGGCTCGCTCGACCAGTGGCTGCTGGCGCCGGTGCCGCTGGCCTGGCTGGTGCTGGTCCGCACCGCGATGCATTGGGCGACCACCGCCCTGCCGCTGCTGCTGGCCACGCCGCTGCTCGCGGAACTGATGCACCTGCCGGCGCGCGAACTGCCGGTGCTGATGGCGTCGCTGGCGCTCGGCACGCCGGTGCTGAGCCTGCTCGGCGCGGTCGTCGCGGCGCTCACCGTCGGCATGCGGCGCGCCGGCATCCTGGTGGCGCTGCTGGCGCTGCCGCTGTACGTGCCGGTACTGGTGTTCGGCGCGGGCAGCGTCGCCGCGGCGGCGCAAGGCCTGGATCCCGGCGGCGCGCTGCTGCTGCTCGGCGCCGGCCTGGCGCTGGCGCTGCCGCTGGCCCCGCTGGCCGCCGCCGCCGCGATCCGCATTTCCCAGTCCTGAGCGCATGCGAGAATAGCGCCATGCATCCGGTCGTCCGCTGGTTCCACCAACTCGGTTCGCCCCCGTATTTCGATCGCTTCGCCGCGCGCTGGTCGCCCTGGGCCTACGGCATCGGCCTGGCCTGCATGGGCTGGGGCCTCTACGGCGCGCTGTTCTCGGTGCCCGCCGACTACCAGCAGGGCGACAGCTTCCGGATCCTCTACATCCACGTCCCCAGCGCATGGATGAGCATGGCCGTGTTCGCGCTGATGGCCGTCTACGCCGCGATCGCGCTCATCTGGCGGATCAAGCTGTGCGAGGTGCTGGCGATGGCCTGCGCGCCCGCCGGCGCCCTGTTCACCGCGATCACCCTGGCCACCGGCTCGATCTGGGGCAAGCCGATGTGGGGCACCTGGTGGGACTGGGACCCGCGGCTGACAACCGAATTGATCCTCCTGTTCCTCTACCTCGGCGTGATCGGCCTCTACAACGCCATCGACGACCGCCGCGCCGCCGCGCGCGCCGCCGCCCTCCTCGCGATCGTGGGCGTCGCGCTGCTGCCGGTGATCCACTGGTCGGTGACCTGGTGGAACTCGCTGCACCAGGGCCAGACGATCTCGCTGTTCGGCAAGTCGAAGATGGACGCGAGCATGCTGCCGCCGCTGTGGTGGATGGTCGCCGGCACGCATGTGTGGTTCCTGGGCTCGCTGCTGGCGCGCGCCCGCGCCGACAACCTGCGCCGCGAAACCGGCAAGGACTGGGTCGCGCGCATGGCCGAAGGCCGTGGCGCCGGAGACGCGGCATGAGTTACGAGCGCTACGTGGTCGCCGCGTACGCCGTGTTCGTGGCGCTGCTGGCCTGGGACTACGTGTCGCCGCGCCTGCAGCTGGCGCGACAGCTGCGCGCCGCCCGCCTGCTCGCCGCCCGCCGCCGCGCGCCGGCCGGCCGCGACGCGCCGCTCGCGCGCGACCTCCCGGCCGAAGATCCGCTTTCCGGGAACTGACGACATGCATCCGCTCCGCAAGCGCCGCCTGCTGCTGGTCCTGGCCCTGGTCGCCGCGGCCGCCGTCGCGACCGCGCTGGTCGCGCTCGCCCTGCAGCGCAACGTCGCCTATCTCTACACGCCGTCGGAAGTGCTGCGCGGCGAAGCCGGCGGCCATGCCCGCTTCCGACTCGGCGGCATGGTCGCCGCCGGTTCGTTCGCGCGCGCCCCGGGCTCGCTGGAGGCGCACTTCGACGTCGACGACGGCGACGCGCGCCTGCCCGTCGTCTACACCGGCATCCTGCCCGACCTGTTCCGCGAGAAGCAGGCCGTGATCGCGACCGGCCGCATGCAGGGCAAGGTCTTCGTCGCCGAACAGGTGCTCGCCAAGCACGACGAGACCTACATGCCCAAGGAAGTCGCCGACAAGATGGGCGCGGCGCACCGCAGGCACGACGTGCCCGCCAGCGCCGACGCACCGATGCCGGCGGACGCGCCGGCGGAAGGCCCGTGATGCTGCCGGAGCTCGGCCAGCTGGCCCTGGTGCTGTCGCTGCTGGTCGCCGTGCTGCAGGCGCTGCTGCCGCTGGCCGGCGCGCATCGCGGGCTGGCGGCGTGGATGGCGGTCGCGCGCCCGGCCGCGTACGCCCAGCTGCTGCTGGTCGCCTCCGCGTTCGCCATCCTCACCCACGCCTTCGTGGCCCAGGATTTCTCGCTGCGCTACGTCGCGGAGAATTCCAACTCGCTGCTGCCGTGGTACTACCGCTACACCGCGGTGTGGGGCGCGCACGAAGGCTCGTTGCTGCTGTGGGCGCTGATCCTCGCGCTGTGGACCGGCGCGGTGGCGCGCTTCTCGCGGCGCCTGCCCGACGAGGTGATCGCGCGCGTGCTCGGCGTCATGGGCCTGGTCGCGGCCGGCTTCCTCGCCTTCCTGATCTTCACCAGCAACCCGTTCGCGCGCCTGCTGCCGGCCGCCGCCGAAGGCCGCGACCTCAACCCGCTGCTGCAGGACCCGGGGATGATCGTGCATCCGCCGATGCTGTACCTGGGCTACGTCGGCTTCAGCGTGCCGTTCGCGTTCGCGATCGCGGCGCTGCTCGGCGGCGGCGTCGACGCGCGCTGGCTGCGCTGGACGCGGCCGTGGACGAACGTCGCCTGGGCATTCCTGACCTGCGGCATCGCGCTGGGCTCGTGGTGGGCGTACTACGAGCTCGGCTGGGGCGGCTGGTGGTTCTGGGACCCGGTCGAGAACGCGAGCTTCATGCCCTGGCTCGCCGGCACCGCGCTGCTGCATTCGCAGGCCGTCACCGAGAAGCGCGGCAGTTTCGGCGGCTGGACCCTGCTGCTCGCGATCGCCGCGTTCTCGCTGTCCCTGCTGGGCACCTTCCTGGTGCGCTCCGGCGTGCTGACCAGCGTCCACGCCTTCGCGGCCGATCCGACCCGCGGCCTGTTCGTGCTGGTGTTCCTCGCGATCGTGATCGGGGGGTCGCTGCTGCTGTACGCGCTGCGCGCGCCCGGCGGCGACGCCGCGGATCCCGGGCGCGCGTTCGCACCGGCCTCGCGCGAAACGCTGCTGCTGGTCAACAACCTGCTGCTGGCCTGCGCCTGCGCGATGGTGCTGCTCGGCACGCTGTACCCGTTGCTCGCCGACGCGCTGGAGCTCGGCAAGATCTCGGTGGGCCCGCCCTACTTCGCGTTCCTGTTCACGCTGCTGATGGCGCCGCTGGTGCTGCTGCTGCCGTTCGGGCCGCTGACGCGCTGGCAGCGCGAGCAGCCTTCGCGGCCCTTCGCGCTGCTGGTGCCGTGGCTCGGGCTCGCGCTGGGCGCTGGCGTCGCCGCGTTCTTCCTCGCGCCGCAGGGCGCGTGGAAGGCAGCCGCCGGCGTCGCCGGCGCGGCCTGGGTCGGCTTCGGCACGCTGCGCTTCGCCTGGCAGCGGCTGCGCCCGCCGGGCGGACGCATGACCGCGGAAATGCTGGGCATGACCCTGGCGCACACGGGCATCGCGCTGTTCCTCGTCGGCGCACTGCTGGTCGAAGGCCTCAGCCGCCAGCACGAACTGGCGCTCGCGCCCGGGCAGCAGGTCGAACTCGGCGGCTACGCGTTCCGTTTCGACGGGGTGGAGCGCCACGCCGGACCGAACTACATCGCCGACACCGGCACCGTCGCGGTGCTGCGCGACGGGCGCATGCTCGAGACGCTGCATCCCGAGAAGCGCAATTACGCCAGCGGCGGCCAGGTGATGACCGAAGCCGCGATCGATCCGGGCGTCGTCCGCGACCTGTACGTGGCGCTGGGCGAGCCGCTCGGCAACGGCAGCTGGGCGGTGCGCGTGCACGTCAAGCCGTTCGTGCGCTGGATCTGGTCCGGCGCGGTGCTGATGGCCCTCGGCGGCCTGGTCACCGCGACCGATCGTCGCTTCCGCCGCCGCGAGGAGGCGCCGCGATGAACGCATCCTCCCGCGCCGGGCGCTGGCTGCCGCTCGCGGTGTTCGGGCTCCTCGCGCTGCTGCTCGGCGCCGGCGTGTGGCTGAGCCGCAGGGCCGACCGCGACGCGCTGCCCTCGCCGCTGATCGGCAAGGCGGCGCCGGCGTTCTCGCTGCCGGTACTGCACGAGCCCGGCCGCATGCTGACGCTCGACCAGCTCAAGGGCCAGCCGTTCGTGCTCAACGTCTGGGCGAGCTGGTGCGTGTCCTGCCGCGTGGAGCATCCCGTGCTGACGCGCTTCGCCGAGACCCGGCGCGTGCGCGTCGTCGGCTACGACTGGAAGGACGAGCGCGCCGACGCGCTGGCCTGGCTGCAGCGGTACGGCAATCCGTTCTGGGCCGTCGTTTCCGACTACGAAGGCCGCTACGCGATCGACTGGGGCATCTACGGCGCGCCGGAAACCTACCTCGTCGACGCGGCCGGGATCATCCGCTGGAAGCACGTCGGCCCGCTCGACGATGCGACGATCGCGCGCGAACTGCTGCCGGCGCTCGAACGCGCCGAGGCGGAGGCGCGGCGATGACCGCGGCGATGCCGGCGGCCCGCCGCGCTCCCGGCGGCATGCTCGCCGCGATGCTCGCGCTCGCGTTCGCGTTCGCCCTGGGCGCACCGATCGCGGCGTTCGCGCCGCCGGCGGCCGCCCAGGTGTCGGATCCGGCCCCGCTGCGCTTCCGCGACGGCGCCGAGGAGGCCCGCTTCCGCGCGCTGGTGTCGCGGCTGCGCTGCGTGATGTGCCAGAACCAGTCGCTCGCCGACTCCAACGCGGAGATCGCGCACGACCTGCGCCGCGAGGTCCTGGACCTGATGCGCGAAGGCCGCAGCGACGCGGAGATCGAGCGATTCCTGGTGGCGCGCTACGGCGAGTTCGTGCTGTACCGGCCGCGGGTGGAATCGAAGACCTGGCTGTTGTGGTTCGGGCCCGCGCTGCTGCTGCTCGCCGGCGGCTTCGTGGTCGCGCGCATCGTGCGCCGCCATGCGGGCGCCGGCGGCGGCGCGCGGGTCGAGGCGGACGACGGGCAGGAATGGTGATGGCGCGCGAAACGATGCTGTTTGCGGCGATCGCCGCGATCGCCACCCTCGCGGTGCTCGGTGGGGTGCTGCGTCCGCTCTGGCGCGCGCCGGCCGCGCGGGTGCCCGCCGCGGGCCTCGTGGCCGGGCTCGCGCTGGCCGCGTTCCTGCTCTACCGCCTGGTCGGCACGCCGGCCGCGCTGGATCCGGCCGCGCGCGCCGCGCCGGCGACGCTGGAGGGCGCGATCGCGCAGCTGGAAGCGCGCCTGCAGGCCGATCCCTCGCAGCTCGAAGGCTGGCGCCTGCTCGGCCAGGCCTACGCGAGCGCGAAGAATCCGGCAAAGGCCGCCGACGCGTTCGCGCGGGCCGCGCGCCTCGCGCCCGACCGACCGGACGTGCTCGTCGAGGCCGCCGAATCCCGCGCCCTCGCCGCGCCGGAACACCGCATCGACGCGCAGGGCGTCGCCTGGCTCGACCACGCGTTGCAGTTGCAGCCGACGCACCAGCGCGCACGCTGGTTCAGCGGCATCGCCAAGCGCCAGGCCGGCGACGCGGCGGGCGCTGCGGCGACCTGGACGCCGCTGCTGGCCGAGGTCGACGCCGGCGCGGCCGCGATGCTGCGCCCGCAGATCGACGCCGCCCGTGCCGACGCCGGCCTGCCGCCGCTGCCCGCAGCCTCCGCGCCTGCCGGGTCGGCGGACACGGCCGCCACGGCGCCGACCGGCGCGCACGCCATCCAGGTGCGCGTCGCGCTCGACCCCGCCCTCGCCGCGCGCGCGCGCCTCGACGGCAATGCCACCGTGTTCGTGATCGCGCGCGCCCCGGGCGGTCCGCCGATGCCGATCGCGGTCGAGCGCCACCTCGCATCGGAGTTGCCGTTCACGGCCACGCTCGACGATGCGGACGGCCCCATGCCGACGGTGAAGCTCTCCGCCGTCGGCGAAGTGGAGCTGGTCGCGCGGATTTCGCGCAGCGGCGACGCCGTGGCGCAGCCGGGCGACATCCAGTCGGCGCCGTTGCGCATGGCCCTGCCCGCGAAGGCGCCGGTGGAACTGGTGATCGGACGATGACCGAATTCATCCCGCCAGGCACCCGCTACGTCGACCTGCCCTCGCCGTTCCGGATGAAGCGCGGCGGCGAGCTGCACGGCGCGCGCGTCGCGTACGAAACCTGGGGCACGCTCGACGCCGCGCGCGGCAACGCGATCCTGGTCCTCACGGGCCTGTCGCCGGACGCGCACGCCGCGGCGAACGCGGCCAACCCCGCGCCGGGCTGGTGGGAAGCCATGCTCGGCCCCGGCAAGCCGATCGATACCGGGCGCTGGTTCGTGGTCTGCGTCAATTCGCTGGGCAGCTGCAAGGGCTCGACCGGACCCGCATCGATCGATCCGGCGACGTGCACGACGTATCGCCTCGCCTTCCCCGAGCTCTCGATCGAGGACGGCGCGGACGCCGCGGCGCACGTCGTGCGCGCGCTCGGCATCGAACGCCTCGTCTGCGTGATCGGCAACTCGATGGGCGGCATGGCCGCGCTCGCGTTCCTGCAGCGCCACCCCGGCATCGCCCGTACGCACGTGAACATTTCCGGCGCCGCGCACGCGCTGCCGTTCTCGATCGCGATCCGCTCGCTGCAGCGCGAAGCGATCCGGCTCGACCCGCAGTGGAACGACGGCGACTACGACGATGCCCGCTACCCGGAATCGGGCATGCGCATGGCGCGCAAGCTCGGCGTGATCACCTATCGCTCGGCGCTGGAATGGGACGGCCGCTTCGGCCGCGTCCGCCTCGACTCCGACCGCCGCGACGACGAGGATCCGTTCGGCCTCGAGTTCGAGGTCGAGAGCTACCTCGAAGGCCACGCGCGCCGCTTCGTCCGCAACTTCGACCCGAACTGCTACCTGTACCTCAGCCGCTCGATGGACTGGTTCGACCTGGC
>DASTWT010000147.1:0-21900 GCA_035765815.1 Luteimonas sp.
CCGTGGATCACCTCGTTGGGGCGCAGCACGTTCTCGAAGCGCCACAGCTGGTACAGCCCGCCCAGGTAGATCCGCTGCGCGTTGCCGACCACGCCCATCGCCCGCTCGAAGATCCGCTCGAAGAACGACACCCGGCCCTGCTGGTCGCTGCCGACCAGGTAGATCCGGCCCGTCTGGTAGGACGAGATCGCGAGCGAGACCCCGTTGCCCGCCAGCCATGCGGCGAGGCTGCGCGAACAGCTCTTCTCCACGCGCAGCTGCATGAGGTTGCGCGGCGCACCGGCGGCCGCCGCGTCCGGAGGCGGCGGGCCTGCGGTCTCGAGGGCCGCTTCCTCCGGTGCGTCCGGATTCACCATCCGTAGCGCACCGACAGCTGGCCGCCGAGCACGCGCTGCTGCGCGCCGCCATCCGTCCACTCCACGCTGCCGGTCAGCGACAGCCCGCCCTTGCGCGCGCCCAGGCCCAGCTCGAGCATCGCGCTGGTGCCGTCGGTGCGGGTAGTGCCGGCGAGGCCGCCGTTGACGGCATAGCCGTAGCCGCCATCGAACTCGTGCACGGCGTTGATCGAGCCGTACGGCACCAGGGTGAAGCCGCCGGCCGCGAAGCTGCGCTCGAACGCCACGCCGAGGCGGGCGCGCGACGACGTCGCGCCGTGCGCCGCGAACACGGAGCCGGCGTCCCGCAGCTGGAAGCCGTCGATGCGGGTGCGGGTGTATTGCAACTGCGGCGACGCCTTGAGCCGCGCCAGCGTCCACGCCGCGACGCCGAGTTCGACGTTGAAGGCGTCGCCCGTGGTCTTGCCGCGGACCTCGCCGCCGTCCGCGCGCAACAGCGCGTCCACGTCGACCCTGCGCTGCGACAGATCGACGTAGACGCCGTTGTCGCCGGTCCAGGTGCCGTACACGCCGACGGTGTCGCCGTCGAGGCGGTCGCTGCCCGGGCCTTCGCCGAGTCGCTGGCTGCCGTCGGACTTGCCCAGCAGCACGCCGAACGCGAGCCGTTCGGAAGGCCGGTAGTCCACGCCCAGTTCCCAGCCGTTGTTGGACTGGTGGAAGCCGAAGTCGCCGCCCGCGCCGAAATTCGCGTCGTGCCGCGCGTCCACTCCGCCGCTGCCGCCGTACCAGCGGAGCCAGGACGACACCCCTGTCGCGCCCTGCTCCGGCATCACGCCCATGCGCTGGCGCAGGCTGCCGACCTGCGCGCCGACCAGGCTCGCGACGCCGGGCGCCATGGCGGCGGCGAGCGAGCCGCTGCCGTTCAGCCCGGTCACGTCCACGCCGAGCGCGAGCATGCCGGCGCCGGCTTCGTGCAGGTCGAAGCCGAGGCTCAGGAAGCCGCCCGGCGCGACGCTCACGCCGCCGAGCGTGAAGTCGCCGGCGTCCGAATCCCCGTCCACCTGGACCAGCGCGATGCTGCCGGTGGACGCGCGCACGACGCTGTCCACGAGATGCACCGCGATCGCCTGGGTGCCCTCGCCGGTGATGTTGCCTTCGATGTGGAGCCGGTCGGCCGACGCGTTCGCTGCGCTGGCATCGAGGACGATGGTGCCGTGGCCGGCGAGGTCGCCGGCGATCACCAGCGTGTCGTCGGTCGCGCCGTCGAGGAAGCTGATGATGCCGTCGTTGACGACCGGCAACGGGTTGTCCATGTCGATCGTGTCGTTGCCGGAGACGCCGATGAGGCCATGGTTCTCGAAGGCGTTGCCGGCGGCCGCGTAGCCGCCCAGCCGGATCGTGGCGTCGTCCATGAAGATCGCGCCATGGTTGACGATGCGGTCGTCGCCCGCGCCGAAGTCCGATTCTCCGACCGCGTTCCAGATGGCGCCGGCGGCATTGGCGAAGCCGTCGTCGAGGTCGCCGGTGACGATCGCGCCGGTGATCGTGCCGGCGTTGTCGATCGTGGCCGCGGCGTCCGCGCCGGAGGCCACGGCGATCCGCGCGCCGTCGCCGAACGCAGCGATCGTGCCGGAGTTGGACAGCGCATTGCCGCCGGTCGACGCCATCGACACGGCCGTGGCGACCGCGCCGTCCCCATAGGCGAAGGCGGCGATCGCCCCGCTGTTGTCCACGGTGGCGGTGCCGTCGCCATGGGCGATGATCGACACGCCGGTGGCGTTCGCGGCGTCGCCGCGCGCGCGGGCGGCGATGGCGCCGCTGTTCCCGAGCGTGGACCCGCCGTAGAGGCTGTTGACGAGGCTGCCGTAGGCGAAGGCGTCGCCGCCGTCGGCGTCGGCGCCGATGTGCCCGGCATTGGTGATGCCGGCCGCGAACCCGCCGATCGCCACCGCGCCGTAGGCGTGCGCCGTGCCGCCGGCCGCATGCGCCGCCGCCGCGATGTCGCCGCCGTTGGAGAGCGTCGTTTCGCCGGCGTCGGGCGTGTAGACCGCGTTGGAGTAGTCGCAGGTGTAGCCGTCGCACGGCACGTAGAGCGTGCCGTGCAGCGCGAAGCCGAAGCTGCCCACCGCCCAGGCGTCGCCGGCGCTGGCCGACGCCGTGGCGGCGATGGCGCCCTCGTTGGACGTATCGGCGTGGTATCGCGCCTGCACGAAGCTGCCGTACGCGGTCGCGTAGCCGAAGTCCGCGGACGCGCCGGCGGAGATGTCGCCGCGGTTCACCACCGAGCCGTCCAGGATCGACGAATACGCGCCGACGGACGCGCCGTAGGCGGTGGCGATGCTGCGGTTCGCGTTCGCGCCGCCGTCCGCGGCCACCGTCGCGCTGGCGGCGATGCTGCCGGCGTTGTACACCGTGCCCTGCTGCATGCCGGAACCGAAGACGCGCACGCCGGCCGCGAAGCTGCGCCCGCCGTAGGCGTCGGAATACAGGCTGCCCGCGGTGGCCGAAGCCACGATGCTGGCGCCGGCCAGGTTGCTGACGCCGGTGCTGTACTTGCCGTGGCCGACCACGCCGTAAGCGGTGACGATGCCGAGCTCGCTGTCGGCGACCGCGGCGATGTCCCCGGCGTTGACGATGTCGGCATCGTACTTGGCGTACGTGTCGATGCCGGTCGCGCCGGCGCCGCCGTTGAAGAAGGTGATGGTGTCGTCGCCGACCGACCTGGCGGCGATGTCGCCGTTGTTGGTCACCGAGACGCTGCCGTAGAAGCCGGCGCCGGCGTAGATGCCGGTGGTGCCCGCCACGCTGTAATGGGTCTCGTAGGCGTTGTAGCTGTAACCGCGCGAATGGCCGTAGGCGACGACGCTGCCGTCGTTGACCACGTCCACGGCGGAGTGGCCCCTGGCGTCGATGCCGGTGGCGCGCCCCGCGCCCCACTTGTCGACGTCGCCGACGGCGACGATGCTGGCGCCTTCGGCGTTGACGATCGAATCGTGGTTGCCGTAGGCCTGGATGCCGCGCGCGCCGGTGATGGCGCCCAGCGCCGAGGCGTGCGCCTCGATGCTGCCGTGGTTGCCGACGTAGGCGTCGCCGCCGTACACGCTCTTCGCGGCGACGCCGGCCGCGTACACGTAGTTGAGCACGCCGTAGCCGTACGTCCCGGCGCCGCGGCCGGTCTCGACCCGGGCGAGCGCGACGACGTCGCCGTAGTTCACGACGGACGCGTCGGCGACCTGGTCCATGGCGTACGCGCCGGTCGCGTAGGCGATACCGACGTCGGCGTGCCCGTAGGCCTGCAGCGATCCATCGTTGCGTACGACGGCGTCGCCGCCATACGTGCCACCGGAACGGGCGACCGCGGCCCAGGCGGAGGCGTAGCCCTGGCTCACCGCGGCGGACGCCGAGATGTCGCCGGCATTGGTCACCATCGCGTCGAGGTAACCGTAGCCGCCCACCGCGTGCGCGCCGATCGCCTTGGCCTGGAGGAAGCCGTTGGTCCCGGACATGTCGGCCGTCGCGCTCGCCGCGGCGGAGATCGTCCCGCTGTTGTCGACGATGGAATCGTAGAACAGCGAGAAGTTGTAGGCGCCGGTGGCGATCGCCTCGGCTTCGCCATACGGCGCGATGCCGCCTTCGGCGACCGCGCTGATGTCGCCGCTGTTGGTGGTGATCGCCTCGCCGAGGTAGATCGCGGCGTTGGACACGCCGGTCGCGGTGGCGCTGTCGCCGCTCGCCACGGCCGAGATCGCGCCGGAGTTGGTGGCGTACGCGCCGTAGATGACGCCGAGCACGTACGCGCCCGTCGCCGCGGCGGTGCCGCCCGCGGCGGTCGCGCCGGCCTCGATGTCGCCGGCGTTGAGGAAGCCGGCGCTCTGGTAACCGTAGGCGTGGGCGCCGAAGGCGGTCGCGACGCCGGCGTCGGCGTCGGCGACCGCGGTGACGTCGCCGTAGCTGTAGAGGCCCGAATTGACGCCGTAGGCGCGGGCGCCCATCGCGTAGGCGGTTCCGCCGGTCCCGGCGGTCGCGGTCGCACCGATGCCGGCATCGTTGAAGAGCGACGCCACGTCGGCCTCGGCGATGGCGCCGGCGGCGTAGGCGTTGGCGCCGGCGCCGGCCACCGCGGCGGATTCGATGTCGCCGCCGTTGATCACCAGCGCGCTGCCGGTGAAGCCGCCGAACGCGAACGCGCCGTAGGCGGTCGCGTCGCCGCCTGTGCTTTCCGCGACGGCCGAGACGTCGCCGTAGTTGCGCACGCGGGTGGTCTGGTAGCTGAACGCGTACAGGCCCGCCGCCGCCGCTTCGCCGTCGCCGGCCTCGGCGGTCGCGTCCACGCTGCCGTAGTTGTCCACGTAGGCCGTGTATGCCGAGACCACGTCCACCGGGCTCGTGTTGTCGGCGACGAGCGTGGCGCCGGAGCGGAAGCCCGCCGCGGTCACGGGAACGACGCTGGCGGGCGGCTGCGCATCCTCGACCCGGGTCAGGTCGAACGGCTCGGCCGGCACCGGCGCCGCCATCACCGGCGTGGACGGCGCGAGCGGCGGCGGCGCCGCCATCACCGGCGTGGAGAGCGCGAGCGTCGTCGCCGACACCGCCAGCGCGACGCGGATGGCGCGGGCGATGGGCGCGACCGCGAGGCCCCCGTTCCTGCATGTGCTGCGCGCCGCGCGCGCCGTGCTGTGCCGATTGCTTCCGCCCATGACTTCAGATCCCCGAGGAGTTGTGCCGCCGTTGTGGATGCCGCGTGCCGATGCGCGCGCAACGCGTGCGCCGGCGCGGTCGTCAGTTCACCTGGACCGCGGCCCAGGCGGTCGCGACCCGGCGCGATTCCGGCGACTTGGCGCCGTACAGGTCCTTCGCGGCCTGGATGGTCGCGGCGCGCGCGCCCGCGTAGTCCGTGCCGGAGGTGAAGTAGACCGTCAGCGCGCGATACCAGATCTTCTCGGCCGTCGTCCGGCCGAGGCCGGCGAACGTCGCGCCGTTGCAGGTCGTCGGCGTGTGGTCCACGCCATTGAAGGTCTTGCTGCCGGTGCCTTCGGCGAGCAGGTAGTAGAAATGGTTGGCGACGCCCGAGGAGTAATGCACGTCGAGGCTGCCGATGCCGGGGTAGTAGCAGCCGACGGAGCGGCCGTCCCGCTCCGGGTCGAACATGTAGCGCAGCGCGCGCTGGTCGGGGCTGCCGGCCACGTTGTCGACGAAGACCTCCTCGCCGATCAGGTAGTCCGGCGCGTCCTTCCCGTTCTTCGCCGAGAACTCGACCATGGTCCCGAGGATGTCCGAGCTGGCCTCGTTGAGGCCCCCGGATTCGCCGGAATAGACCAGCGCGGCGGTCCTGGAGGTCACGCCGTGGCTCATTTCGTGGCCGGTGATGTCGAGCGCCACCAGCGATGTCTGGTGGACGCCGTCGCCGTCGCCGTAGGTCATGCAGAAGCAGCCGTCGTTCCAGTACGCGTTCGCGTACGCGCGGCCGTAGTGCACGCGGCTGTAGGCGCCCTTGCCGTCGTTGGCGATGCCGAGCCGGCCGTGCGTGTTCCTGTAGTAGTCCCAGGTGACCTGCGCGCCGTACTGCGCGTCGGCCGCCGCGGTCGATTTGTCGGACGCGGCGCCGTTGCCCCAGGCGTTGTCGGCGTCCTTGTAGACCTGGCCCGAGGTGCGGCTGTTGGAGCCGTCGATGGTGCGCATCCCCCCGCGGGTCGGATCGCGCAGCTCGTAGCCGCCGGAGACCGCGTCGGTGGTCAGGGTCACGTTGCCGGCGTACAGGGTCCTGGCCGTGCCCTGGGCGGCGGCGGTCTCGCGGTTGCTCCAGCGGTCGAGGATCGCGCCGGATCGCGCGTCCACGAGATAGGTCATGTCGTCCCAGTTGTCCTGCAGCCGGACCCGCCACGCCAGCCGCGGGGCGTCGCCGCGCGCGTCGACGACCAGCGCGGTCTCGGGCGGCGCGGAAAAACCGGAACCGAATTCGGTCCCCGCGGCGACGACGGCGTCGTCCGCCTGCAGGCGCGGACGGGTGGACAGGCCCAGCGGCACTTCCTGGGTCAGCGACATCGCTTCGAAGCGGCCTTCGCGCGAGTGCATGACCACGTCGCCGCCGATGACCGGCAGGCCCTCGTAGGTGCGATCGAAGCGCACGTGCTCGGTGCCGTCCGGATCGACGACGACGTCGCGGGCGAGGAACCGGTCGTCGGCGGAGGTCCGGGCCTGGGTCCCATGGCTGGCCAGCAGGGCGAGGGCCCGCGGGACCGGCCCCTGGCCGGCCGCCAGCCCGTCGCCGACGGCCAGGGCCAGCAGGGCGACTGCGTACAGTTTGGTGTTCGAGGACATGCGCTTTCCCGGGTGGCTTCGCGATCCGTCCACGGTTCCCCACCGCCGATCGCGCCGCAAGGCCGGAACGCGACCCGGTCATCGAATGGAAGCGCGGAGGAGATGCTCCGGTCACGGGAAACGTGGAGGAGATGCTCCGGTCACGGAACGCCACGGGGTGGCACCGACCGATGGAGGCCCCGGCCGGGGCCCCGTATCACAGGACCGGTTCGATCCCGGTGTCGCGATCGCCGTGCAGCGCGTCCACGCGGGCCAGGGCGGCCGCGGCGGCCGGTTCGTCGCCGAGCGTCCGGTACAGCGCCAGCAGCGCCCAGGCGACCCGGTAGTCGCTGTCCACGTACTTCTCCAGCCGGCCCATGATCGCCGAGGCGGCGTCGGACTGCCGCGCATCGAGCAGGATCAGGGCCTGGAGGACGCCGGCCTGGATCTCCGCTTCGGGCGCCTGGCCGCTGGCCTCCAGGGTCGCCGCGCGCCGGGCGTGTTCCAGGGAAGCCGGCCGGTCGCCTTCGGCACGCGCCAGCAGCGCCTGCCCCAGCGACAGGGCGATGGCGTGGTAGCGCGGATCCTGTTCGCCCGCCGGCACGGAGCCCGCCAGCCATGCCCTGGCCAGCGGGAGGTTGCCGCTGCGCAGCGCGGCTTGCACGGACGCCAGCATCAGTCCGTCGCCGGCGCCCGCGGGGGGCGGCCCGCCGGCGGCGAGCTTCGCCGCGCCGGCGGCGTCGCCCTGCGCCAGGAGCAGGCGCATCGACAGCTCCCGCAGGCGCGGATCGGCGGCTTCCCGGATGCCGCCCATGTGGAGGCGGGCGAGGGTCCGGGCGGCCTCGCGCAGCTGCCCCCGGGCGAGCTGGATCCGGGCCTTCGTCGCCAGGATTTCGATCGCGACGTCGCCGCCGTCGCCTTCCAGCCGCGGCAGCAACGCCTCGGCGCGGGCGGTGGTCTGCGCAGCGTCCGCCGGGCGGGCGAGGAGAAGCTGCAGCCTGGCTTTTTCGCTCAGGGTGTTGGCGAGGTAATCGTTCACCGCGAAGCGTTCGAAGACTTCGATCGCGCGGTCGAACTCGCGCAGCGCCTGCAGGTAGTCCCCGTGCAGCGCCTCGGCCTTGCCGAGGTTGTGCCCGGACGCCGCGAGCAGGACGACGTCGCCGGAGCGCTGGATCCAGACGCGCGCCTGTCCGAGGTAGCCGATGGCGCCATCCAGGTCGCCGCGCTGGGCGCGGATGACACCGAGCCCCTGGTAGTCGAGCCCGATCATCCGCGAGTTGAAGCGGTCGGGCGGGAGCGCTTCGAGCAGGGCCAGCGACTGGCGGAAGCGCTGCTCGGCGGCGTCGATCCGGTTGCGTGCACGCTCGGTGGTGCCCAAGCCCTGCAGCGCGCCGATCCGGATCTGCACGTCCGCCGGGGACGCGCGATCCAGTGCCTGCTGGAACAGGCCGGCCGAAGCATCCAGGTTCCCGGCGCGGAACTCGAGCTTCGCCTCCCGGTAGAGGAAGCGCGGGTCCGCGCGCTCGCCGGGCGACGAGCCCAGCAGCAGGCGCCGCGCCTCCTGCAGCCGGCCCGCCATGATCTCCGCGTCCAGCCGCTGCAGCCGCTCCGCCACCGGCGTGGGCGGCGGCTCCCGTCCGCCTTCGCCGCCGAGCTGGCGCAGCCACAGGTCGGTCGCCCGTGCCGTCGCCGCGAGCGCGGTGTCGCCATTCGCCTGGAGCCAGCGTTCCGTGCCGGCGTCCACGATGCGCAGGCGCACCTGCCAGGCGTTGCCGGTCCGCTGCGCTTCCGGCAGCGCCGCCCAGCGCGCGCCGGCGAGGTCCAGCAGCTTCGTCCGCATCGCCGGCGTCCATGCCGTGCCGTCGAACATGGTCCCCAGGCGCGTGGCCAGCTCGCTGGGCAGCACGTTGACGCCGCTGCTGCGCAGCCGCGCCGCCATGTAGTCCATGGCGCCCAGGCGAACCCATGCGTTCTCCGTGTCCTTCGGCACGACCACCACCGGCATGACCAGGACCGCGTCGTTTTTCCCCGCGCCGGGGAAGCCCGTGGCATGCCGGACCGGGAAGTAGCGGGACGCGAGGCCTGCCGCGAGGACCAGGACGGCCAGCAGCGGCAGGCCGATGCGCAGCAGGCGGCGGCGCTTTCCGGCGGGCGCGGTCGCGCCGGCCGGCGTTTCCGCGGCGTCGGCGACATCCTCGGCCGCATCGGCCATCGGTACGCCGGCGTCGACATCGGCCTCCGCAGGCACGTACGGCGGCGCCGTCCCGGCGTCGCGCCCGGCTTCGTCGGCGCCCCCGGCGTAGGCATCGCGCGAGGCCGGCACTTCCCTCACCGGCGCGACCCACCGGTAGCCGAACCGCGGCAGCGTGCGGATCATCTCCTGCCGGTTGCCGGCGTCGTCCAGCGCCTTGCGGACCCGCAACAGCGTCTGCGCGACCACCGTGTCGCTGGCGTCGACCCGGCCCCAGACCGCCGAGATCAGCTCGTCGCGACCCACCGCCCGCTCGCGGTTCTCGACGAGATAGACCAGGCAGTCGAGGGCGCGCGGGCGCAGGGCGACCGGGTGCCCATCCCGCAGCAGCTCGCGCGACGCCGGATCGAGCTCGAAAGCTCCGAACAGATACTTGAGGCGCATACGCTCCGACTGCCGACTGTCCGTCGACGCGCGCAAGGGCACGCCGCGGGCCCCGTTCACGGGCTTGTTCCACGAGCTTACAACGCGTGGTCGGGGCCTTGCCGCCTCGGTCATAATGCCGGCGATGCCGACCCAGCCGAACCTGCCCTTCGGGGAGCCGGAGCAGCCGCCACCTGCTGCGTCCGCCCCGCCCGGCCCGTCCGCGCCTTCCGCGACCGGCGCCGACGCCCCGGAACCGGCGTCCGTCACCGCCGTCGCGGACGCCGCCCCGGCCGCCGGCGGGCGTCCGCGCGCGCCGGGGCGCCGGCCGTTGTGGGCGCGGATGCTCGGCAAGGTGCTGGAACCCTGGATCGGGCTGCGCATCGAGCCGTCGGCGGACACCCTGCCGTTCGAGGGCCCGGTCTGCTACGTGCTCGAGGACTACGGCCTGTCCAACGCGCTGATCCTCGAGCGCGCCTGCCGGGAATCCGGCCTCCCCTCGCCGCTGCGCCCGCTGCCGGGCGACCCGCTCGGCCGCAAGCGCGCCTACGTCGCGCTGTCGCGCCGCAACGCGGGCAGCACGCTCAACCGCGCCGCCGCGCTCGCGGCCAACAAGCCGCCCGAGCCGGTGAAGAGCCACTCCGGTTCGCTCGCCCGGCTGATCGAGGCGCACCGCGCCGACCCTTCGCTCGACGTGCGGCTGGTGCCGGTGTCGATCTTCGTCGGCCGCTCGCCGGACAAGCAGAGCGGCTGGTTCTCGGTGCTGTTCTCGGAGAACTGGGCGCTGGTCGGCCGCTTCCGCCGGCTGCTCGCGATCCTGCTCAACGGCCGCGACACGCTGGTGCAGTTCGCCGCGCCGGTGTCGGTGCGCGAATTGCTCGAAGAGGGCCTGGAGCCCGAGCGCACGGTGCGCAAGCTCTCGCGCGTGCTGCGCACGCACTTCCACCGGATCCGCGAGGCGATCATCGGGCCGGACCTCTCGACGCGCCGCCTGCTCGTCGACAAGGTGCTGGCCGCCGATGCGGTGCGCGAGGCCATCGCCGACCAGGCGCGCCGCGACAAGTCGAGCCTCGAGGCGGCGTGGAAGAAGGCGCACGCGATCGCGTACGAGATCGCCGCCGACTACTCGCACCCGGTCGTGCGTTCGGTGTCCTTCCTGCTGACGTCGGTGTGGAACCGGATCTACCGCGGCGTGCTGGTCCACCACCTGGACCTGCTGAAGCAGGACGCGCCCGGCCGCGAAGTCGTGTACGTGCCCAGCCACCGCAGCCACATGGACTACCTGCTGCTGAGCTACCTGCTGTACACGCGCGGCATCGTGCCGCCGCACATCGTCGCCGGCGTGAACCTCAACCTGCCGGTGATCGGCACCCTGCTGCGCAAGGGCGGCGCCTTCTTCATCCGCCGCTCGATCCGCGGCAGCGCGCTGTACTCGGCGGTGTTCTCCGAATACGTCGCGCAGCTGGTCGCCGGCGGCTATTCGCTCGAGTACTTCATCGAGGGCGGGCGCTCGCGCACCGGCCGCCTGCTGCAGCCCAAGGGCGGCACGCTGGCGATGACCGTCCGCGCGTACCTGCGGCAGCCGACGCGGCCGGTGATGTTCCAGCCGGTGTACATCGGCTACGAGAAGCTGATGGAGGGCGACAGCTACCAGGACGAGCTGACCGGCAAGCCGAAGGAAAGCGAATCGATCTTCGGCCTGCTGATGGGCATCCCGAAGGTGCTGCGCAGCAACTACGGCCAGGTGGTGGTGAACTTCGGCGAGCCGATCCTGCTCAACGACCTGCTCGCCGAGCACGCGCCGGAATGGGACGGCCAGCCGCTGGACGAGAACGACCGCCCGGACTGGCTGTCGGAAACCGTGGACGCCGCCGCGCAGCGCATCCAGGAGCACGTCAACCGCGCCGCCGACGTCAATCCGGTCAACCTGCTCGCGCTCGCGCTGCTGTCCACGCCCAAGCACGCGATGGGCGAAGCCGACCTGCTCGCGCAGATCGCGCTGTCCAAGACGCTGCTGGCCGAAGTGCCGTACGGCGACCGGGTGACGGTGACGCCGCACACGCCCGAGCAGATCGTCGCCCACGGCGAGGAAATCGGCATGCTCGCGCGCGTCGCGCACCCGCTCGGCGACGTGATGTCGGTGGACGCCGCGACCGCGGTGCAGCTGAGCTACTTCCGCAACAACGTCCTGCACCTGTTCACCGCGTCCGGCTGGATCGCCTGCTGCTTCCACCACAACCAGCGCATGCCGCGCGCGTCGGTGCTGCGGCTGGGCCAGTCGATGTACCCGTTCCTGAAGTCCGAATTGTTCCTGCCGTGGACGGACGAGGAATTCGCCGCGCGGCTCGAGCGCACCATCGAGGTCTTCATCCGCGAGGGCCTGCTGCAGGCGGTCGACGGCGGCGGCGAGGAGGGCGGCATCCTCGCGCGCAACGCCGGGCAGACCGACGAGGTGTTCCGCCTGCGCGCGATCGGCCATCCGCTGCAGCAGGCGTTCGAGCGCTACTACATCGCGATCTCGGTGCTGGCCAAGAACGGGCCGGGCACGCTCGGCGCCGGCGAACTGGAAGGCCTGTGCCACCTCGCCGCGCAGCGCCTGAGCCTGTTGTACGCGCCGGCGGCGCCGGAGTTCTTCGACAAGTCGCTGTTCCGCGGCTTCATCCAGAAGCTGAAGGAACTGCGCCTGGTGTGGCCGGACGAGCGCAGCAAGCTGATGTTCGACGAGCGCCTGTCGGCGTGGGCGCGCGACGCGAAGGTCATCCTCGGCCGCGAGTTGCGGCACACGATCGAGAAGATCAGCCCCGCGCAGCAGGGCGACGGCGCGAAGGGCTGACCGGACCCGGGCGCCCGGCGCCCGGGGGTCCGCCAGGCGCCGGGCGACGGGTGCCGCGACCGTGGTCGTTGGTCAGTAGTTGCCGAGGCTCGCGTCGCAGCCGCTCGTGGGCTGCGGCGAGCGGATGTGGTTGTCGAAGCAGTCGGTGGTGGACGAGCGCGCGAGGATGCCGGTGTCGTTGTCCCGCGGCGGGCCGACGATGTGGTTGTCGCGGACGGTGTTCATCGAGCCGCCGATGCGCATCCCGTAGCTGTGGCCGGACGCCGTCGGCGCCTCGGTCGCCACGATGTTGTTGCCGGTGAACTGGCTGGCCACCGAGTTCTCGCTGTAGATCGCGTAGGCCTGCTTCGCCGGCGACAGCGTCCCGGCGACCACGTTGTCCTTGACGATGTGGAAGTGCGGGGCGCTGGCCGAGTCCGAGCCGGCGACGCGGATGCCCATCGCGTAGCTGTTGGATTGCCCGCCGACGTCGTAGACGCGGTTGTCGCGGATCTCCAGTGCGCTGCCGTAGGCGCGGATGCCGTGCCAGAGCGGCCCGCCGACCAGGTTGCCCTCGATCGTGACGTAGTAGCTTTTGGTGCCGCCGGCGTTGTCCTGCACCACCGAGATGCCGTTGGTGAAGCCGCCCTGGATCGAGCAGTTGCGCACGACGATGCCGTGGTGGCCGTAGGCGTAGACGCCTTCCGACTTGCCGCTGGCCGACGTCGCCTTGTTGCGGAGGGTGTGGCCGCGGCAATCCAGGATCACGTCGTCGGCGTTGATCGTGATCGCCTTGGCCGTGGTGCTGTCGATCTGGAAGTCACCGGCGAGGCAGTAGCTGCCCGGCTGCGACAGCACCGCCGGCACCGCGGTGACCTCGGTGCAATCGGCGCCCGCGGCGAAGGCGGCGGGGGCATGGAAGCAGGCCGCGAGCAGCAGGGCGACGGCGAACTTGCGGAAGGTGGGCGTGTGCATCGCGATCTCCCCGTTGGGTCGGCGGAACCGAGCCTGCCCCCCGCCCCCGCGGCGGGTCATTCCGCGCCGCGGAAGATTTCTGAAAGCTTCGGAAAGACGCGCGCGGGGATTGCGGGGCCGCCCTCGCGGGCCGCATGCTGCCGGCCTGCGCGGGGGGAACCGCATGTCCGGTCAGGACGATTCAGAAAGGCAGGAAGATCCTTCCCGGCCCGGCGCCTGGCGTTTCGGCGCGGCCGTGGTCGACGAGCGCCTGGCCGAACTGCAGGTGGACGGCCGCCGCGTCGAGCTCGACCGCAGCAGCTACGACGTGCTCCTGGCCCTGCTGCGCCACGCCGGCGAAGTGGTGACCAAGGACGAGTTGCTCGAGGCCGGCTGGCCGGGCCGCGTGGTGACCGAGAATTCGCTTGCCAAGGCGATCGGCCGGCTGCGCCAGGCGCTGGGCGCCGGCGGCGAGGCGCTGCGTTCGGTCCACGGTTACGGCTACCGGCTCGCGGCGGCCGCGACCCGGCAACCACTGCCGGGCGTCCCCGGCGGCGCGCCGGCGCAGGAAGCCGCGCACCTGCATCCCGGCGATCCCCTGCCGCACCGGCCCGGCTGGCGACTCGAGCGCCGGCTGGGCGAAGGCGGCGGCAGCGTCGTGTTCCTCGCCCGCGAGAAGGCCGGCGGCGAGGCGCGCGCGGTCAAGTTCGCGACCAGC
Organism: Luteimonas sp.; assembly: GCA_035765815.1. Classification (GTDB taxonomy): domain Bacteria; phylum Pseudomonadota; class Gammaproteobacteria; order Xanthomonadales; family Xanthomonadaceae; genus Cognatiluteimonas. Next base: position 13,731 of record DASTWT010000147.1, read on the forward strand.
GAACCCGGGCTGCGCAGCCTCAAGCGCGAGATCGCGCTGACCCGCTACCTGCGCGCGGCCAAGCCCGACCTCGCCGCGATCGCGCCGCTGCACGGATGGAACCTCGCGCATGCGCCCTACTTCCTCGAGCGACCGTACTTCCAGGACGGCGACCTGCTGGACTGGGCATCGCGCCGCGACCTGCGCGCGATGCCCCTGCAGGCGCGCATCGACCTGTGCATCGGCCTGTGCGACGCGGTGGCGGAGCTGCACGAGGCGGGGATCCTGCACAAGGACCTGAAGCCGCAGAACCTCTATCCGGTCGAGGACCGCGACGGCGCGTGGCGGCTGGTGCTGTCCGACCTCGGCGCCGGCGAAGCCCTGCAGCCGGGGCTGCCGGACTTCGGCGCCACCCTCGCCGCGACCGTCACCAGGACCTCGCAGCAGCTGGGCAGCGCGCTGTACGTGGCGCCCGAGGTGATCGCCGGCGAACTGCCGACGCAGCGCAGCGACGTGTTCGCGCTGGGCGTGCTGCTGTACCAGGTGGCGGTCGGCAACCTGCGCCGCTCGCTCGCGCCCGGCTGGGAAAACGACGTCGCCGATCCGCTGCTGCGCGAGGACATCGCGCTCGCGGCCGCATCCGACCCGGCGCAGCGCCCGGATGCGCGCGGCCTCGCCGAGCGCCTCCGCTCGCTCGCCGCACGCCACGCGCTGCGCGAGGACGCGGCGCTGCGCGACGCGGCGATGGCGCAGCAGGCGCGCGTGCTCGCGCAGGCGACGCGGCGGCGGCGGGCGATGACCCTCGCCAGCGGCCTGCTGGCGCTGGTGCTCGGGCTGTCGCTGTGGCAGCAGCAGCGCACCGCGCAGGCGCGCGCGGCCGCCGACCGTGCCGCGCAGCAGGCCCGCACCGAGGCCGCGCGCAGCCGCGTGCTCGTGGCGTTCCTGACCGACGGCGTCCTGCGCCAGGCCGATCCGTTCGCCGATGCGCAACATCCCGTGACCCTGCGCGAAGCGATCGACCGCGCGGCCCGCGACGTCGACCCGCGCCTGCGCGACGATCCGCAGGGCGCGGCGGCGATCCACCACGCGCTCGGCGCCGCCTACGAAGGCATGAACGATTACGACAGCGCGGTCGCGCAGTACCGGCTGCAGATCGCCGCGCTGCGGCGCGTCGACGACCCGGTGGCCCTCGCCGACGCCCGCGCCTCGCTGTGCGCCGCGTCGCTGTGGCAGGGCAACCTGCCGCGCGCGATCGAGGTCTGCGAGCAGGCGCGCGACGACGCCGTGCGCGCGGGCCTGACCCCGGACCGGGCCGAAGTGTTCCTGGCGCTCGCCGACTCCCGCCAGGGCCTCGACCGCGAGGCGCTCGCCCGCCTGGAGCCGCGGATGGAGCGCATCCGCCGCTCCGGCGACGAGGACCTGTACGGCTTCGCGCTGTGGTTCGCCGGCACCGCGTACGGCCGGCTCGGGCGCCCGGTGGACGTCGAGCGCGTCCTGCGCGCGCTGGTGGACGTGCGTCGCCGGCAGGCCGGCGACCCCAGCATGCAGCTGGCCTGGGCGTTGTCCGACCACGGCAAGGCCCTGCTGGTGCTGGGCGGCGAGGACGCGGGCCGCGCCGAGCTCGCGCGCGCCCGGGCGATGTTCGACCGGGTCGGCGGCCCCGGCCATCCGCACGGCTACAGCACGGCCGTGCACCTCGCCAACGACGCGCTCGCGCGCGGGCGATGGCCGGAGGCGTACGCCATCGCCGAACCCGCGTACCGCGCGTTGCTCAAGGCGACGAGCTGGCAGAACTGGACGATCTACGCCGCGCTCGCGGCGATGACCGCCGCCGCCGAAACCGGCGACGCGGCTTCGGCGCGCGCGATCATGCGCGAATTCGACGCCGTCGCCGCGCAGGGCCTGGACGAGGATTTCCCGTACCTGCGCGAAGCGCACTGGAGCGCGTACGCGCAGTCGCTGATCGCGCTGCGCGAGCCTGCCGCGGCGGCCGGCTACGTGCGCCGGCTGCGCGCGCTCGCGACCGGCGACGAGCCGAACCCGCTGCTCCTGGCGCGGGTGCAGTGCTTCGAGGCGGAGCTGCAGCTCGACGCGGGGCGCCCGGAGCTCGCGCGCCGCGGCGCGCGCGACTGCCGCGAGGGCATCCGCGCCGCGGCGACCGCGCGCAGCCCGCTGATGCAGATCCCCGGCCGCCTGCTCGCCAGCCTCGGCGACGGCGGGGCGATCACGCCGGCTCGTCGGGAATCAGCGCGCTCTCCAGCTTCGCGATCAGGTCCTTGAGCTGCAGCTTGCGCTTCTTCAGCCGCTTGACCGCGAGTTCGTCGGCCTGCATGTCGGCCTGCAGGCGCGCGATCTCCGCGTCGAGGTCGCGGTGTTCCAGCCGCAGCGTCGCCAGGCGCCCGGCCATCCGGGACAGCTCTGCGGGGTCGGTGGGCTGGTTCATGTCGGCTGGTTCACGTGGACTGGTCGTGTGAGCTCGCTCGCGTGGGCTCGCTCACCTGGCGGAGCTTAAGGCAAACCCCCCGCCCCGCGGCGCGGCCGCCTCGCGCCGGTCGCGCGGACGGTAGAATTGCGCGATGCCCGTCGTCATTCCCCTCGCCGAACCGGCGCCGCGCGCCGACCGCGCGCGCCGCGAGCAGCTGAAGCTCGCCAAGCGGCTGCGCCACCAGGTCGGCCGCGCGATCGCCGACTTCGGCATGATCGAGGACGGCGACAAGGTGATGGTGTGCCTGTCCGGCGGCAAGGACAGCTATACGCTGCTCGACATCCTGCTGCAGTTGCGGAAGAGGGCGCCGGTGTCGTTCTCGATCACCGCCGTCAACCTCGACCAGAAGCAGCCCGGCTTCCCGGAGCACGTGCTGCCGGAGTACCTGCGCTCGATCGGCGTGGACTTCCACATCCTCGAGCAGGACACGTATTCCGTCGTGACGCGGGTCGTGCCCGAAGGCAAGACGATGTGCTCGCTGTGCTCGCGGCTGCGGCGCGGCGCGCTGTACACCTACGCCGCCGAGCAGGGATTCACCAAGATCGCGCTGGGCCACCACCGCGACGACCTGGTGGCGACGTTCTTCCTGAACCTGTTCTTCCACGCCAAGCTCAGCGGCATGCCGCCGAAACTGCTGTCGGACGACGGCAGGCACGTGGTGATCCGGCCATTGGCGTACGTGCGCGAGGACGACATCGCGGCGTATGCCGACGCGCGCGGCTTCCCGATCATCCCGTGCAACCTGTGCGGCTCGCAGGAGAACCTGCAGCGCAAGCAGGTCAAGCGCATGCTCGAGGCCTGGGAAAGGGAGTCGCCCGGCCGCATCGAGACGATCGCGCGCGCGCTGGGGGACATCCGCCCGTCGCAGCTGGGCGACCCGAAGCTGTTCGATTTCCTCGCGCTCGGCGCGCGCGGCGGCGGCGCGATGCCGGATGCGCATGCGTGGCTGGCGGGGTCGCCGGCCGAAGACGCCGCCGGCGGCGACGCGCTGCCGCCGCACTGATCCCCGCTGCGGCGCACGCCGCCCCAAGACACCCTTCATTCCTGGAATTCGATGTTCTTCCGCAACCTGACGCTGTTCCGCTTTCCGGCTTCGCTCGACCTTTCCGACCTCGAATCCCGCCTCGCCGCCTGCGCGCTCAAGCCGGTCGGCGCGCTGGAGCTGTCGTCGCGCGGCTTCATTCCCCCCTTCGGCCGGGATGCCGAAGCGCTGTCGCACCGCGTCGGCGACGCGATCTGGCTCAGCGTCGGCAGCGAGGAGAAGCTGCTGCCGGGCGCGGTGGTCAACGACCTGCTGCAGAAGAAGCTCGCCGAGCTCGAGCAGAAGGAAGGCCGCCGTCCGGGCGGCCGCACGCGCAAGCGGCTGAAGGAAGACCTGGTGCAGGAACTGCTGCCGCGCGCCTTCGTCCGTCCCGGCCGTACCGACGCGATCCTCGACCTGGAACACGGCATCTGCGTCGTCGACAGCTCGTCGCGCAAGCAGGCGGAGAACGTCGTCTCGGAAATCCGCCACGCGCTGGGCAGCTTCCCCGCGCTGCCGCTGAATGCGGAGGTCGCGCCGCGCGCCGTGCTCACCGGCTGGATCGCGGGCGAGCCGCTGCCCGACGGCCTCACGCTCGGCGATGAATGCGAGCTCAAGGACGCCGCCGACAAGGGCGCCGTGGTGAAGTGCCAGCGCCAGGAACTCACCGGCGACGAGATCGGCAAGCACCTGGAAGCCGGCAAGCAGGTCACGCGGCTGGCGCTGACGCTCGACGACCATGTGTCGTTCGTGCTCGGCGAGGACCTGGTGGCGCGCAAGTTCAAGCTGCTCGACGGCGCCGTCGACGGGCTCGAATCGACCGAGCGCGATGACCTCCGCGCCGAGCTGGACGCGCGTTTCGTGCTGATGGCCGGCGAGCTCAAGCGGCTGTTCGCCGTGCTGGAGCCGGCGTTGAAGCTCTCGAAGGCCGATGCGTGAAACGCGAAGCGTGGAACCCGCCGGCACGAGCCGCGGGCGCGGCGTGAGCCGCGATCGCGACTGACGCCACGCGCACGCGCCGCTCCTACAATAGGCCCATGCAACGACTCCGCAGCATCGAGCGCGACAGCGTCGAACTCGCGCTCGACGACGGCCGCACCGTGCCGGTGGCGCGCGTGCGCGACCCGCGCGCGCGGCGCCTGAAGCTGTCGGTCGACGAGCGCGGCGCGCGCCTGACGCTGCCGCCGCGCGCGAGCCTCGTGGCGGGCGAACGCTTCCTCGCCGAACACCGCGAGTGGGTCGCCGCGCAGCTCGCGCACTACGCGGCCGATGCCGCCGCCGCGCTGCTGCCGGGCGTCACCGCGTCGCTGCCGCTGCGCGCGCAGCCCGTATCGCTGCGCTGGCAGGAAGGCCGCTACGCACGCCTGCAGCAGGACGCCGACGGCCTCGTGTTCACCCTGCCGGCGAAGGCCGGCGCCGCGAGCCTGCGCCGCGCGCTGCGCGACTTCTACGAAGGCGAGGCGCGCGCCGACCTCGGACGCTGGCTGCCGCGCTACCTGCCCTCGCTACCGCGGCCGCCGCGGCGCGTGCTGCTGAAGGTGATGTCCTCGCAGTGGGGCTCGCTGTCGCCGGACGACAGCGTCGCGCTGGACCTGGCGCTGGTGCTCGCGCGGCCGTCCGCATTCGAGTACGTGCTGGTGCACGAGCTCTGCCACCTGCTGCGGCCGGACCACTCGCGCGCGTTCTGGCGCGAGGTCGAGGCGCGCTTCCCGGACTGGCGCGACGAGCGCGACTGGTTCCATGCGCACGGCCGGCGCACCAAGGCGGCCCTGCGCGCGCTGCTGGCCTGAACGGCGGCGCCGTCGAACTGAACGGCGGTTCGTCGGCCAGCCGCGCGCGTGTCCGGCGGCGGCGCGGCCTTGCGTATGCTGCCGGGTATGAGCCGCCTCTTCGCCTGCCTGCTGCTCGCCGCCGCGGCTTCCTCGCCGGCGGCGGACGCCCAGACCGTGACCCTGCATTCGGGCGGCCGCAACGTGCGCATCGTGGCCGGCGACGCGGCGGTGCTGCCCGCCGACTTCCCCGCGGACGTCACCTTGCCGCAGCCATACACGCTGGTCCAGGTCGAGCGCATCGGCCGCGTCGTCACGCTGGAAGCCGACACGCCGGGCGACGTCGCCACCGTCGCCGCGCAGTGGGACGCGCGCATGGAAGCGGACGGCTGGCGCGACGCGAAGGTCGTGCCGCCGCCGACCGGCCAGGCGATGGCCTGGGTGAAGCCGGGTCGCGCCGCCATCGCCTGGGTCAAGCCGGCGGCGGCGGGCGTGCGGTTCCAGCTGCAGCTGCGTTCGTCGGACTGAACGCCGCGGGGCATCGCGCGCGGCGCGCTCAGGCGCCCGAGAGGAAATCCCCGATCGCGGCGGCGACCTCCGCCGGCCGTTCCATGTGCAGGTGGTGCCCGCCCGGCAGCACGACCAGCTCGCCGTCGGGCAGCAGCGCCGCGCGTTCGCTGCGCAGCGGTTCGGGCAGGTAGGGCTGCGGCGGATCGGCGTGGATCACCCGCGTCGGGCAGCCGATGCCGCGCACGAGGTCGCGCACCTGCGCTTCGGTCGGCCGCATCATCGTCGGCAGGGTCAGGCGCGGGTCGCTGCTCCACGCGTAGCCCGCGACGCCGTCGTCGCCCTGCGCGGGCGCGATCCCGCGCTCCACCAGCAAGCGCGCGGCGCCTTCCGACAGCGCGCTGCCGGTGACGCCCTGCATGCGCGCGCGCACCGCGAGCGCGATGTCGGGGAACACGCGCAGCCGCTTGCCGGGCAGCGCGCGCGTGGCGGCGATGGCTTCGCGCAGGCGTGCGGCGGTGCGCCCCGGTTCCTCCGCGAGCGCGCCGAGCGCCTCGATCGCGACCAGGCGGCGCACGCGCTCCGGCGCGCCCGCGGCGACGAGGCTGGAGATGCCCGCGCCCATCGAATGCCCGAGCAGCGAGAACGTGTCCCAGCCGAGCGCGTCGGCGACGTCGAGCACGGTGTGCACCGCCGCCGCGAACGAGTAGTCGGCGCCCGGTGCGAGGTGCGCGCTGCGGCCGTGGCCCGGCAGGTCCGGCGCGACCAGCTCGATGCCGTCGAGGTGCGCGGACAGCGGCACGAAGCTCGCGGCGTTGTCGAGCCAACCGTGCAGCGCGATCACGCGCGACGCGCCGGACCCGCCGCCACGCAGGCCGGCGATGCGCCCGGACGGCAGGTCCAGCGCGAATTCGCGCAGCGCGAGGCTCATGCGCGCATCGCCGGTTCGCGCAGCGGGCGGTCGCCCCCGTCCCAGGCCGCCAGTTCGCGCGCGGCCAGCGCCGCGATCGCGTCGGCGTGCGCCGGCGCCGCGTTCAGGCACGGGATCGCGCGCAGCTCGCCGCCGCGCGCGGCGAAGCCTTCGGCCAGCAGCATCGCGATCTCCTCGAGCGTCTCCAGGCAATCGGCGGCGAAGCCCGGGCAGGCGACGTCGACGCGGCGCACGCCGCGCGCGGCCAGCGCATCGAGCGTATCCGCCGTCGCCGGCTGCAGCCACTTGCCGGCGCCGAAGCGCGACTGGTACGCGAGCGTCCATTCGCCCGGCGCCAGGCCGAGCGCGGCGGCGATCGCCTGCGCGCTCGCTTCGCACTGCCGCGCGTACGGATCGCCGTTGTCGACGACGCGCTGCGGCAGGCCGTGGAAGGAGAGCAGCAGGTGCCCGCCGCGGCCGCGTTCGGCCCAGTGCGCGCGGATCGACGCGGCGACGGCGGCGACCCACTGCGCGTCGAGGTGGTAGTCGCGCACCATCCGCACGTCGGCGCCGGGCGATCGGGCGAGTACGTCCGCGACGCTTTCGGTGGTCGTCGTCGAGTATTGCGGATACAGCGGCAGCAACAGCACGCGCCGGCAGCCGTCGGCGCGCAGCCGGGCGAGCGCGGGCGCGAGCGCCGGGGTGCCGTAGCGCATCGCGTGCCCGACCCGCACGCCGGGCAGGCGCTGCGCCACCGCTTCGGCCAGTTCGCGGGTGTGCACCGCCAGCGGCGAGCCGCCGGGCAGCCAGATCGACGCGTACTTGCGGGCCACGCGGGCGGCACGGCGGGGCAGGATCACCAGGCGCAGCAGCGGCTGCCACAGCCAGCGCGGCAGCGCGACCACGCGCGGGTCGGACAAGAACTCGGCCAGGTAGCGGCGGACCGCAGGCGCGGTCGGCGCGTCGGGCGTCCCCAGGTTCACCAGCAGCACGGCGTCGGTCATCGCAATAGGATGACAGACGCGGCGAACCGCTCCCCCGGTCGCCGGCGATTTCCCCCACGTTCATCGCCGCGACCCTAGCCTGAACGCCGAACGCCCCCACCGGGGTCTTGCCAGCCGCCACGCGCGCAACCGACGGAGCCCGCCATGACCCTGCGCCACGCCCGACTCCCCGCCTTCATCGCGACCGCTTCCGCCCGTGCCCGCTGGCTGCGCCCCGCCGCGGCGGGGCTGCTGCTCGCCGCCGTGTCCGCCAGCGCCTTCGCCGGCACCGTCGAGGACGAGCGCGCGCGCAACGCGGTGCGCGTGCTCACCGACATCCAGGCGATTCCGGAGTCGGCGATCCCGGACAAGCTGCTCGACGAGGCGCACGCGATCGTGGTCGTGCCCGACAGCATCAAGGCCGGCCTGGTGATCGGCGGCCGCCGCGGCCACGGGCTGCTGTCGATCAAGCGCGCCGACGGCACCTGGTCGAACCCGACGTTCGTGACGCTCACC
>DASTWT010000148.1:0-6528 GCA_035765815.1 Luteimonas sp.
CACTTCGACCCGCCCAAGGTGCACTCCAGCCACTACAAGTCACCGCCCGGACAGTCGCTGAAGGACCACATCGACAGCCTGTGGGACGTGCTCACCCGCCACCCGCACGAGCACCCGGCCAACGCCTCGATTCTGCCGCTGCCCAACGCCTACGTGGTGCCGGGCGGGCGCTTCGCCGAGCTGTACTACTGGGATTCCTACTTCGCCATGCTCGGCCTGGCCGAGAGCGGGCGGCACGACCTGCTCGCCTCGATGGCCGACAACTTCGCCTACCTGATCGACACCTACGGCCACGTGCCCAACGGCAACCGCACCTATTACCTCAGTCGCTCGCAGCCGCCGGTATTCGCGCTGATGGTGGCGCTGTTCGAGCGCCACGGCGTGCGCGACGCGCTGCGCTACCTGCCGCGGTTGCTGCGCGAGCACGATTTCTGGATGCGCGACTGCGAAGGCCTGCGCCCCGGCGAAGCGCGCCGGCACTGCGTGCGGATGCCGGACGGCGCGGTGCTGAACCGCTACTGGGACGAGCTCGACCTGCCGCGCGAGGAGGAGTACCTCGAGGACGTCACCACCGCGCGCGCCCAGTCGGCGCGGCCCGAGCGCGAGGTCTATCGCGAACTGCGCGCCGCGGCCGCGTCCGGCTGGGACTTCAGCTCGCGCTGGTGCGACGAGGGCGCGGGCCTGGCGAGCACGCGCACCACCACCATCGTGCCCGTCGACCTCAACGCGTTCCTGTTCGCGCTCGAGTCGCAGGTCGCGCGCCTGGCCGGCGACGGCGGCGACGAAGCCGTCGCGCAGCGTTTCCGCGCGCTGGCCGGCGCGCGCCGTGCGGCCATGGTGCGCTGGCTGTGGGACGAAGCCGCCGGCGCGTTCCTCGACTACGACCTTCTCCGCGAGCGCCGCCGCAGCGCGCTCACCAGCGCCAGCGCGGTGCCGCTGTACGTGGGGCTCGCGACGCCGGAACAGGCGCACCGCAGCGTCGCGGCGTTCCGCGAACGGCTGCTGCTCGAAGGCGGGATCGCCACGACCCGCACGACCAGCGGCGAGCAGTGGGACGCGCCCAACGGCTGGGCGCCGCTGCAATGGCTGGCTATCGCCGGCAGCCGCCGCTACGGCCACCACGCCTTCGCCGACGAAGTGCGCCGGCGCTGGCTGGCCACCGTCGGCAGCCTCTACGAGCGCGAGGCCAAGCTGGTCGAGAAATACGCGCTGGTGCATCCGCCCGGCGGCGCGGTCGGCGGCGGCGGCGGCGAGTACCCGCTGCAGGACGGTTTCGGCTGGACCAACGGCGTCACCCGGCGGCTGTTGCACGAGGCGCCCGCGGATCCGGCGCACCGGGCCCGCGCCGGCCGCCCGCGCGGCTAGACTGCGTTCCGTCCGGCAGGAGCGTCCGGCCGGCGCAGGCAAGGGGAATCCGATGTCGATCCGTCGCGAGCTGTTCGCCGGCGAGGTGCTGTACCGGCAAGGCGAGCCGTCCGATTGCGCGTGGCTGGTCGAGAGCGGCCAGGTGGAGCTGGTGTCGGTGCACGGTCGCCGCACCACCCGCCATGGCGTGCTCGGCGCCGGCGAGCTGATCGGCGAGCTCGGCCTGATCGACGGTTCGCCGCGCAGCGCCACCGCCACCGCGCGCAGCGACTGCAGGCTGCTGGCGATCGAGCGCGCGCAGTTCCTGGAACGCCTGCAGGGCGGCGACCCGATCCTGCGCACCCTCGTCGACAGCCTGCTGCAGCGCATCCGCGGCCTGGTGGCGACGATGCCCGCCGAGGCCGTGCTGCCCGCCGAGGACGTGCCCTGCGACGATCCCGTCGAGCGCACCGGCATCGACAAGATCCGCCTGGAAGCGCAACTGCGCGACGCGCTGCGCACCGGCGCGCTGGAAGTGCGCTACCAGCCGATCTACGAGATCGCCGCCGGCCGCGTCGCCGGCTACGAGGCGCTGGTGCGCTGGTCGCTGGAAGGCCGGGGGCCGGTCTCGCCGGCCGAATTCATCCAGCTCGCCGAGGAAACCTCGCTGATCGTCCCGGTGGGCGAATACGTGCTCGACCGCGTGGTCGCGGTGCTGCAGGCCCTGCGCGACGGCGGCGCCGATCCGCTCCCGTCGATCGCCGTGAACCTGTCCGCGCGCCAGCTCGTCGAGCCGGGCATGGCGCGGCAGATCGTCGCGCGCGCCGAGCGCAACCAGCTCCCGCCCGGTGCGCTGAAGCTCGAGGTCACCGAGAGCCGCATGCTCGACTACGCGCCGGTCGCTTCGGTGATGGCGCATTGCCGCGAGCACGGGCTGCCGTTCGCGCTGGACGACTTCGGCACCGGCTACTCGAACCTCACCCACCTGCACGCGCTGGACTTCGAGTACATCAAGGTCGACCAGGCCTTCGCCCGCCACATGTTCGACAGCCCGCGGGCGATGAAGATGGTCGACGCGATCGTGGCGATGGCCCACGCCCTGGACGCGAAGGTGATCTGCGAGGGCGTGGAGACCCGGGAGCAGCTGGCCCGGCTGCGCGAGCTCGGGGTGGAGTACGCCCAGGGCTACCTGATCGGCCAGGCCGCCCCGGCCGGGGCGGTGCTGTCGGGCGAGGCGGCCCGGGCCGGCGAGGCCGCCGCGGCCTGACGTGCAACCGCCCGCGGCCTGGCCGTCTCCCAGTCCCCGAACGCCCACCAACCCGCCAGGGGAACCAACGCCATGAACCTCGAACTGCTCATCCCGATCAGCCTCTTCATCTGCATCACCTATGCCATCAAGGCTGTCGTCGACGCCGGCGTGCGCCGCAAGATGGTCGACTCCAGCGGCTCGCAGGACCTCGTCCGCGCCATGCTGCAAGGCGAGGAACAGCGCAGCCGCCACGGCTCGCTGCGCTGGGGCGTGATCCTGGTCGCGCTCGCGATCGGCTTCGGCATCGTCGACGCCAGCCACGCCGACGAGCTGACGCCGGCGGTGCTCGCGATCCTGCTCGGCGCCACCGGCCTGGGCAACCTCGCGTACTACGCGATCGCGCGCAAGCAGGGCCTCTGAGGCGCGGCGCGCGCGAGGACCAGCGCTTGCGCACTGCACCCGAAGCGCACGCACCGGCGGCCGTCGGCGACGACGACCGCCGGCTCGTGCACGACGTGCTGGCCGGGAACGCGGGAGCGTTCCAGCGCCTCGTGCGCGAGCACCAGGGCCTTTGCTGGCACATCGTGCAGCGCATGGTCCGGCACCCGGAGGACACGCGCGAGCTCTGCCAGGAAACCTTCCTGCGCGTGCATCGCAGCCTGCACCAGTACCGTTTCGACGCGCCGCTGAAGGCGTGGATCGGCCAGGTCGCCTGGTCGATCGCGCGCCGCCACCTCGAGCGCAAGCGCATCCCGCTCGCGGAGGCGGTCGACGACGAAGGCGCGTCGCTGCTGGACAACATCGGCGACGGCCACGACCTCGAGGCCGCGGTCGCCGACGGCCAGGCGCAGGCGCGCCTGCACGAAGCGATCGAGCGCCTGCCGCCGCTGCAGCGCACGATCCTCACCCTGTACCATCTCGACGAAGTACCGATCGGCGAGATCGCCGGCATCACCGGCCTCGCCGAGGGCACCATCAAGAGCCACCTGTTCCGCAGCCGCAAGCGCCTGCGCGAATTGCTCGAGAACAGCATCGGAGCCGCCGCATGAACATCGATCCGCGCGAATTCGAACTGCAGGAACGCGCGCTGCGCGAGGACGCGGCCTGGCGCGACGTCGCGCGGGCGCTGCGGCGCTCGCCGGGCGAGCCGCCCGCGGACTTCGCCGCGTCCGTGGCTGCGCTCGCCGGGGCGGGCGTCGCGCACGCGCCCGCGGCGGCGACGCCCGAAGGCCGCATCGAGCGCTGGCTGCTGCGCGCGCTCACGGTGGTGCTGGGGCTGTCCTGCATCGGCGCGCTCGCGCTGTACGGCGGCCAGTGGCTCGGCGGCGTCGCCGAGGGCTTCGACGCGGTCGCACGCGACATCGGCGGGCCGACCGCGCTGAACTGGGCGCTGGCCGCGGCCGCGTGCATGGGGATGTCGTGGGGGTTCTCGCGCGGCGCGCCGCGCCTGCTCTCGCGGCGATGAATCCGGCGCGTCACGCCGGCGCGTTCGGATCCGGCGGATGGATGCGGTTGGACGGTTGCGGCGGCGTCGGGTTCGGCAGGCGTTCGATCGCGGAGATGCGGTCCACCCACAGGTAACCGTTGCCCCCGGATTCGCGCTCGATCCTCGCCACGGCGTTGAGGCCTTCGTTGCCGTCGGGGTCGTAGAAGGACTGCACCGTCGGGGTCATGGTGACGATGCCGCGCATGGTGCTGCCGTCGTCCATGCGCACTTCCACCCGGCTGTCCTGCGGCAGTTGCGTCGCGAGGCCTTCCAGCCGCGCGATCGCGGCCGGGTCCACGTGCACGCGCGGCGCCTCGCGGCTCATGTCGCGCCCGGCCTCGGCGCCGGCGCCGGCGTGGCGTCGAAACGGCGCGCGTAGTCGCGCTCGCGCGCGATCCGCAGCACCTCGTCGTCGGCCAGGCCCGGCGCCGCGTACACCGCATAGGCGATATCGCCGTCGCTGCGGCCGACGTGGTGGAGGTCGTAGCGCGGTCGCCCGCCGCCCGTGTCCTCCGGGTAGTGCAACGGCGGCGCGCCGTTCGCCATGTCCATTTCGCTGTTGTCGACCATGCCGCCCACGAACAATGCCCGCATGCCGCGTCCTCCGTCGCCGTCGTTGCCGACAGGGTCGCGGATCGGATGTTGGCGCGCGGTCAAGCACGCGTTACGGAAGTAGAATCGCGCGGTGAACGCCGCCGATCCCGCCCTCGAGAGCCTGTTCCTGCCATTCATGGAAGGCCTACTCGCGTGGCCGGGAAGCGGCGGCGCTCTGTTCATGGGCGCGCGCGCGGGTCGCGCGCTGCATGCGCGGCCCTGGCCCGGCCTGGCGTGCGAGCAGGCGTGGAAGCCGGAGGTGGACGCACTGCATCGCGCCGATTTCGATGCATCGCCGGATGCGCCGCCGGAAGCGCGCTTCCCGCTGGTGCTGCTGCTGCCGCCGCGCCAGCGCGAGCATGCGCGCGCGCGTTTCGCGCAGGCGCTGCGCCGGCTCGCGCCGGGCGGGACGCTGGTCGCATGCATGCCCAACAAGGAGGGCGCGCGCAGCGGGGAAGCCGACCTGGCGCGCCTGGCCGGGCCGTTGCGCAGCCAGTCCAAGCACCATTGCCGCGCGTTCTGGACAGCGCCGCTCGACGGACCCGCGGATCCGGCGCTGGCGGCGGACTGGGAGGCGCTCGATGCCCCGCGCCGCATCGCCGACGAAGGCGTGCCCGGCGGCGGGTTCCTGTCGCGGCCGGGCGTGTTCGCCTGGGATCGCGTCGACGCGGCGTCGCGGCTGCTGGCCGAACACTTGCCGGCGGACCTGCAGGGTGCGGTCGCCGACCTCGGCGCCGGCTGGGGTTGCCTCGGCATGCAGGTGCTCGCGCGCTGTCCGCGGGTCGCGTCGCTCGACCTGTACGAAGCGGACGCGCGCGCGCTCGAACTCGCCCGCGCCAACCTCGGCGCGGTCGGGGCCGCGGATGGCGGCGACGTCGCGCTCGCATTCCACTGGCACGACGTCGCCGCGGGCATCGGGTCGAAGCGCTACGACGCGATCGTCTGCAATCCGCCCTTCCATGCGCAGGGCGCCGGCGAGCGCGTGGACCTGGGCCGCGCGTTCATCGCCGCGGCGGCCGACGCGCTGCGCCCCGGCGGCCGCCTGCTGCTCGTCGCCAACCGGCACCTGCCGTACGAAGCCGCGCTCGCGGGCCGTTTCGACGCGGTGCGAGAACTCGCCGCCCGCGACGGGTTCAAGGTGGTCGAGGCGCACGCAACGGAGCCGGTCCGGCGGTGAAGCTCGTCAAGACCATCGCCAACCTCGGCTACGGCAGCCGCAAGGACGTCGCGCGCATGTTCCGCGAGGGCCGCGTCACCGACGCCGCGGGCGAGGTGCTGTACGCCGACGACGCACCCGCGCACGCCGACGTACGCATCGACGGCGAGCCGCTCGACCCGCCGCAGGGCCTGGTGCTGATGCTGCACAAGCCCGTCGGCTACACCTGCTCCACGCGCGACCCGGGTCGCATCGTATACGACCTGCTGCCGCCGCGCTTCCGCCATCGCTCGCCGTTGCTGTCGACGGTGGGCCGCCTCGACCGCGACACCAGCGGCCTGCTGCTGCTGACCGACGACGGCGCACTGCTGCACCGGATCACCGCGCCGAAGGCGAAGCTCGCGAAGCGCTATGAAGCGGCGCTCGCCTCCGACCTGCGCGGCGACGAGGCCGCGTTGTTCGCGAGCGGCACCCTGCAACTGGAATCCGAAGACACGCCGCTCGCGCCTGCGCGACTCGAGGTGGCCGATCCGCGCCACGCGACGCTGGTGCTGACCGAGGGGCGCTACCACCAGGTGCGGCGGATGTTCGCGGCGGTCGGCAACCATGTCGAGGCGCTGCATCGCAGCCAGGTCGGCGGACTCGCGCTCGGCGACCTCGCTCCCGGCCACTGGCGCGCCCTCGGCGACGACGACCTCG
>DASTWT010000149.1:0-14021 GCA_035765815.1 Luteimonas sp.
GGATTTCCTGCGCAGCAGGTAGCGGCCTTCGACCGGCGGCAGCAGGCCGCCTTCCAGCAGCGCGTTGTCGAGCAGGAACAGCAACTCGAAGATCGCGCGCGTGTGCTCGTTGCGCAGGTAGGCGCGCCGGCTGCCGGTCGGGACGATGCGATCGAGGATGGTCGTGCGCTCCTGGCACTCGAGGACCTCGAAGCGCTCGAACAGCAGCCCGCGGATCTCGCCCGAGCGGATCGCCTCGAACGGCGACACGAGGTTGCCGGGTTCCGGGCGCCTGACTTCAGTCGGCACCACTTTCCTGAGGCGGCTGGCGCGCAGGTCTTCCGGCAGCGCCTGCATGACGGCGTTGAACCAGCGCAGGCGCTCGTCCGAGAACTGGAACTGGGTCTCGCCGATGTAGTCGTGGACGAAGAACACGCCGTCCGGCGCGAGCGCGCGCTCGATGGCGTCGAACACGTGCTCCAGCTCCAGCACGTGGTGCAGGATCGTCTGGCAGACGACGAGGTCCACGCGCAGGTCGCCGAGGTCGATGCGGTTGAGGTCCTGGCACAGGTATTCGAGCGGCAGGCCCTCGATCCGCGCCTGCTCGCGCGCCTCGGCGACCGCGGCCTCGGCCACGTCCACGCCGATGAAGCGTTCGCAGATGCCCTGCTTCAGGAACGCGCGCTCGGCGCGCCCGGAGCCGCAGCCGAGCGACAGGCCGACGCGCGGCGACAGGCCGTGGCGCGCGAGCGCGGTCCTCAGCCCGAGCGGATGGTCGCGGTTGAGCCCGAGTTCGGCGGCGGCGGCCTGTTCGTCCTGCCGGATGTCCAGGAAGACGGGGTCGGAGAACATGTTGCCCCAGACCTCGCCTTCCCGGCGCGCGGCGTCGCGGTACTTCTCCGCGGACGCCCGCAGCTCGCCGATGATGTCGCTCGCGTTGTCCTTTGCGTCCGCCACGAGGCCTCCGGCTCAGAGATTCTGGTAGTTCGGGCCCGAGCCGCCTTCCGGCGCCACCCAGGTGATGATCTCGTACGGATCCTTGATGTCGCAGGTCTTGCAGTGCACGCAGTTCGCCGCGTTGACCTGCAGCCTGCGGCCGGCGGCGTCCTCCACCATCTCGTAGACGCCCGCGGGGCAGAAGCGCGTGCACGGGTTGCCGTACTCGACGGTGCAGCGCTCGACGCAGACGCTGGTGTCGTGCACGACCAGGTGCACCGGCTGGTCCTCGTCGTGCGCGGTGGCGGCGAAGTACACGCCCTGCAGGCGGTCGCGCGGCGCGAGCGTGCGCTGCACGTAGTCGCGCTTCACCGATTCGGCGCCGTCGGCGCGCTTCCTCTCCAGGGACGACCAGTCCGCCTTGTTGCGCAGCGTCCACGGCGAGAGCCCGCCGGTGACGGTTTCCCACGCGGCGTTGAGCATCCCGAACCACAGGCCGCGCTTGAAGCCCGGCTTGATGTTGCGGACGCCGCGCAGCTCCTTCATCGCGTCGGAGGCGCGCAGCTTCGCGTCGAAGCCATCGCTGTGCAGGGCACCGGACGAGGCCTGCGCAGCGACGTGCTCCGCGGCGAGCATGCCGGACCGGATCGCCTGGTGCGTGCCCTTGATCTTCGGCACGTTGAGCAGGCCGGCGCCGTCGCCGACCAGCAGCGCGCCCGGCATCTCCACCTTCGGCAGCGACTGCCAGCCGCCGGTGACGATCGCGCGCGCGCCGGCGGACAGGATGCTGCCGCCCTCGAGCAGCGCCGCGACGGAAGGATGGTTCTTCCACTGCTGGAAGGCTTCCCAGGGCTTGTAGTCGGGATCGCTGTAATCCAGGCCGCTGACGTAGCCCAGCGCGATGCGGTCGCCGTCCAGGTGGTAGAGGAAGCTGCCGCCGTAGGTGTCGTTGTCCGCCGGCCAGCCGAAGCTGTGCACGATCCTGCCGGGCTTCACGCGCCCGGCCGGCACCTGCCACAGCTCCTTGATGCCGATCGAATAACCTTGCGGGTCGCTGTCGCGATCGAGCGCGAAGCGCTTGACCATCTGCTTGGTGAGGCTGCCGCGCGCGCCTTCGGCCAGCACGGTCAGCTTCGCGCGGATGTCGATGCCGGCGGTGAAGCCGGGCTTGTGGGTACCGTCCTTGGCCACGCCCATGTCGCCGATGCGCACGCCGGCGACGCGGCCGTCGTCGTCGTGGAGCACGCTCGCGGCCGCGAAGCCCGGATAGATCTCCACGCCCAGCGCCTCGGCCTGCGGCGCCATCCACGCGCACATCGCGCCGAGGCTGACGATGAAGTTGCCGTGGTTGCGCATGCCCGGCGGCACCGGCAGCCTGCGGCCGCCGGTCTTCGTCAGCAGCCAGAACTCGTCCTCGGTGGCCGGCACGCAGATCGGCGGCGGGTTGTCGCGCCACCCGGGCAACAGGGCGTCGAGCGGGCCGGGCTCGATCACCGCGCCCGACAGGATGTGCGCGCCGACGGTGGCGCCCTTCTCGATGACGCAGACGCTCAGTTCCGGCGCCAACTGCTTCAGCCGGATCGCGAACGACAGCCCGGCGGGGCCCGCGCCGACCGTGACGACGTCGTACTCCATCACGTCGCGCTCGATCCCGGGCGCGTCCATGGTTCCTGCTTCCTCAGCCTGCATCGCCGTCTCCGGGGCCATCCGGCAATTCTACAAGCCCCGGTCAGCGCGGCGCCGGCGCGGCGTTCCCGGCATCGGCGCCGGCCTGCAGCGTCCATCCGGCGATGTCGTGCGCGATGGCCTGCAGCGCCTGCCCGAAGGCCTCGGACACCTGCGCGGGGGCGGTGCCCGCGGCCGGCACGGCCTGGCGGAACGTCCTGGTCGCGACCACGCCGCGCTCGTCGGTGCCCAGCAGCATCGCGCCGACCTCGACGGTCGCGGCAGGCACGGCGCCGGCGCCGTAATCGGCATCGAAGCGGCGCAGGTCGAGTTCGATCCGGTGGTCGGCGGCCATGCCGCTGCCCTGGCGCGCCACCGCGCGCAGCTTGCCGGACGCTTCCAGCTCGCGCAGCAGCGCGTCCTGCAATTGCTCGTCGGGCGCCTTGGCCCACAGCGCGCCCTTGTAGACCTGGAGTTCGCCGGGCACGGGCCGCACCGCGATGCGCGTGGTGCCGACGATGCGCGAGGCTTCGGGCCGCGAGATCGACAGTTGCCAGTCGAGCGCGGGCCAGGCCGGATCCGGCGCCGGTTGCACTTCCGGCGCATAGATCGTCGCCGGTTCGCGGCTGCCGCCGAGCAGCGAGCAGCCGCCCAGCGCGGCGAAGACGACCGCGAGCGCGGGCGCGATCGATCTGATCGTGAGCGGCTTCATTTCGGCTCGAACTCCTTCGGCGCATCGCGCCCCAGCAGGTAACGCGCCGGGCTGCCTTCCAGCCGGTCGCTGATGCGGCGCAGGTCGCGGACCAGCGCGCGCAGCTCCGACAGGGTCGGGCCGAGCTGTCCCAGGCCGTCGGTGGCGAAGCTGTGGATCGCGGCGCGGTTCTCGCCGATCACCGCGCTGGCGCCGCCGGCGGCGGCGTCGAGGTGGTCGAGCGTGCCGTCGAGTTTCGCGACCAGGCCCGGCAGCTTGTCGACGAGCTCGCGGTCCACGTCCTCGACGGTGCGGTTGGTCGTCTTCAGCGTCGCGGAGAGCTGCTCGCTGGCCTGGCGCGCGTTGACGATCAGCGCGCGCAGGTCCTCGCGCTGCGCGGCCACGGCGCCGGTCATCGATTCGACGTGGGCGAGCGTGTCGGAGATGCGCTTGACGTTCTCCTCGCTCAGCACTTCGTCCATTCGCGCGACCAGCCGGTTGGCGGTGTCGGCGATGTTCTGCAGCGCCGAGGCCTCGGTCCGGATCACCGGCAGGTCGTCGCCGTTGCGGGCGACCAGTTCCGGCGCCGTGGGGCTGCCGCCGGTGAGCTGGATGAAGGGCACGCCGGTGAGGCCGGTGATCGACAGCTTGGCGCGCGTGTCCACCTTCACCGGCGTGCCGGCCTTCACCTTCAGCTTCGCGATCACGCGGCGCGGATCCTTCGGGTCCAGGTCGAGCGTCTCGACCGTGCCGATGGCGATGCCGTTGTACTGCACCGAGCTGCCCTCGGTGAGGCCGGTGACCGGCTCGGTGAACACCACCCGGTATTCGCGCCAGTCCCGCTCGGACGAGAATTTCGCCGCCCACAGCCCGAACAGCAGCAGGAACGCGGCGATGACGAGCGTGAAGGCGCCGATGAGGACGTAGTTGGCCTTGGTTTCCATGTCAGCCCGTGACCTCCCTGGCGGATTGCGCGGCGCGGCCGCGCGGGCCGTTGAAGTACTCCTGCACCCACGGGTGCTCGAGCCGCTCCAGCTCCTCGACCGGCGCCACCGCCAGGATCCTGCGGTCGGCGAGCACCGCGACGCGATCGCAGATAGCGTACAGGGTGTCGAGGTCGTGCGTGATGAGGAACACCGTGAGCCCCAGCGCCTGCTGGAGGGTGCGGATCAGGCGGTCGAAGGCGGCCGCGCCGATCGGGTCGAGGCCGGCGGTGGGCTCGTCCAGGAACAGCAGCGGGGGATCGAGCGCGAGCGCCCGCGCCAGGCCCGCGCGCTTGCGCATGCCGCCGGACAGCTGCGACGGCAGCTTGTCGATCGCGTCCGCCGGCAGGCCGGCGAGCTTCACCTTCAGCAGCGCCAACTCGTAGCGCAGCGTGTCCGGCAGTTCCGGCTGGTGCTCCCGCAGCGGCACCTGCACGTTCTCGCCGACGGTGAGCGAGGAGAACAGCGCGCCGTCCTGGAACAGCACGCCGGTGTCGCGTTCGATCCGCAGGCGGTCGTCCGGTTCGTCGGACAGCGCGTCGGTGCCCATCACCTCGATCGAGCCGGCATCCGGCTTGCGCAACCCGATGATCGAGCGCATCAGCACCGACTTGCCCGAGCCCGAGCCGCCGACCACGCCGAGGATCTCGCCGCGGCGCACGTCCAGGTCGAGGTTCTCGTGCACGACCTGCTCGCCGAAGCGGTTGGCCAGCCCGCGCACGCGGATGATGGGTTCCTCGCCGGTCATCGTCACCAGTCCATCTGCATGAACCAGAGCGCGGCGAACGCGTCGAGCACGATCACCAGCGAGATCGTCTGCACCACGCTCGAGGTCGTGCGTTCGCCGACCGATTGCGCGGTGCCCTTCACCTGCAGGCCCTCCAGGCAGCCGATCAGGCCGATCACCAGCGCGAACACCGGCGCCTTCGACAGGCCGACGAGGAAGTGCCGCAGCTGCATGGTGTCCTGCATGCGCGCGAAGTAGGCCTGCGGCGGGATGTCGAGCGCGTAGGCGCCGACGGTCATGCCGCCGAGCAGGCCGGCGACGTCGGCGATGAAGGACAGCAGCGGCAGCATCACCAGCAGCGCGAGCAGGCGCGGGATCACAAGCACGTCGACCGGGTCGAGGCCGAGCGTGCGCATCGCATCGACTTCCTCGCGGCTGACCATGGCGCCGATCTGCGCGGTGAACGCGCTGGCGGTGCGGCCGGCGAGCACGATCGAGGTCAGCAGCACGCCGAATTCGCGCAGGAACGCGACGTTCACGAGCTCGACGACGTAGATGGTCGCGCCGAAGTCGGCGAGGATGTTCGAGCCGAGGAACGCGATCACCGCGCCGACCAGGAACGACAGCAGGGCCACGAGCGGGACCGCGTCGAGGCCGACCTGTTCCATCTGCGCGACGGTGGCGGTGGGGCGGAAGCGGCGCGGCTCGGTCGCCATGCGCGCGAGCTTGGACAGGTTCTCGCCGAGGAAGCTGACGAGGGCGACGATCTCCTTCCAGTTGTCGGCGACCGCGAAGCCGAGGCGGCCGAGCGCGGCGGCGACGCCGTATTCGCGCTTGGTGCGCGGCCGATCGTCGGCCACGTCCTCGATCGCGGCGACCAGCGCGTGGTGCTCGGGCCGGAACGAGAACGCCTCGAAGTCCATGTCGTTGCGGCGGGCGTGGCGCAGCAGCTGCAGCACGCCCAGCGAATCCAGGCGCGCCACGCCGGTCGCGTCGATCGCGCGCGCGCCTTCGGGCGCCGTGCGCAGCGCGGCGGCGATCCCGGCGGCCTGGTCGAGCGTCCAGCAGCCGCGCAGGCGCACGCGGTCGCCTTCGGCGGACAGGCCCGGAGGGAGCGTGCTGGCGGCGGTCATGGCGCCCGAGCATACACACAGGCGCGGGGCTGCCGGGTGCACGCCTCTCCACGCGCATGCGATGCTTGCGCCATGGCCCGCACCGAAGCCGGTTACGCCGCCCGCATCGCCTTCGTGGTCGAACTGGCCGGGCACCTGCACGCCTACGGCACCACCGCGCAGCGCCTCGAGGGCGCGGTGATGGCGGTCGCGACCGAGCTGGGGCTGGATTGCGAGCCGATGTCCAACCCGACCGGCATGACCCTGAGCTTCAGCGACCCGGACCGGCCGCCGGGCGAGACCGACACCACCCGCGTGATCCGGATGCCGCCGGGCGACACCGACCTGGCCAAGCTCGTGGAGGCCGATCGCATCGCCGAGGAAGTCATGGCCGGCCGCCTCGGCATCGCCGAGGGCCACGCCGCGCTGCGCGCGCTGGAGAAGCCGCCGACCCGGCGCGGCAACCTCGCCATGGTCCTGGGGTTCGGCCTCGCCGCGGCCGCCATCGGCGGGCTGCTGCGCCTGCCCTGGCTCGACATCGCCACCGCCGGCGCCGCGGGGCTGCTGATCGGCCTGCTCGAGCTCGCCTCGCGCGGCCGTCCGCAGATGCGCGAGGCGGGCGAAGCGCTGTCGGCGCTGGCCGCCGGCTTCGTCGCGATCCTCGTCGCGGCCTTCGTCGGCCCGCTCAACCTCAACACGGTGATCATCGCCTCGCTGATCGTGCTGGTGCCCGGCATGACCCTGACCAACGCGGTGAACGAACTCACCAGCCAGCACCTCGTCTCCGGCACCGCGCGCTTCGCCGGCGCGCTGGCGACGCTGATGAAACTCACCGTCGGCTCCGCGCTCGCGCTGGCGCTGGCGGAGCTGGTCGGGATCGAGCCGCAGGTGCGCGCGCTGCGCCCGCAACCGGACGCGATGGAGTGGTGCGCGCTGGTGGTGGCGGCGTTCTCGTTCGCGGTGCTGTTCCGGGCCCGCGCGCGCGACTATCCGGTGGTGATGCTGGCCGCGATCTGCGGCTACCTGATCTCGCGCGTCGCCGGCGAGATGTGGGGCAGCCCCGCCGGCATCTTCCTGTCGGCGCTGTTGCTCACCGCCGCCGGCAACGGCTACGCGCGCTGGGTGCGTCGGCCGGGCGCCGTCGTGCGCGTGCCGGGCATCCTCATGCTGGTGCCCGGCAGCGCGAGCCTGCGCGGCGTCATGGACGTGGTCCAGCAGCAGGACACCGCGCTCGGGCAGAGCGCGGCGCTGGGCGTGCTCAACATCCTGCTGGCGCTGGTGGCCGGGCTGCTGTTCGGCAACCTGCTGCTGCCGACGCGCCGGAACCTGTAGAGCCGACCCGTGGTCGGCTCGCCGGCCTGGACGCAGCCGACCATGGGTCGGCTCTACGTCACGCGCCGAGGCGCGCGAGCAGGGCGGCGCGGTCGAGGTTTTCGGACTCGGCGGCGTTGCGCGCGCGATACTCGAAGGTGCCGGCCTCGAGGCCGCGGCCCGACACGACGACGCGGTGCGGGATGCCGATGAGCTCGATGTCGGCGAACATCTGCCCGGCGCGCAGGCCGCGGTCGTCGAGCGCGGCGTCGATGCCGGCGTCGCGCAGCTCGCGGTACAGCGCATCGGCGGCGGCCGACACCGCGGGATCGTCCTTCGGGTTGATCACGCACACCGCCACCCGCCACGGCGCCATCGCCTCCGGCCAGACGATGCCGGCGTCGTCGTGGTTCTGCTCGATCGCCGCGGCGACGATGCGCGAGATGCCGATGCCGTAGCAGCCCATCAGCGGATGCACGGGCTTGCCGCCGGCGTCGAGCACGGTGCAGTCCATCGCGCGCGAATACTTGTCGCCGAGCGCGAACACGTGGCCGACCTCGATGCCGCGCGCCAGGCCGAGCGTGCCCTTGCCGTCGGGCGAGGGATCGCCGGCGACGACGTTGCGGATGTCGGCGACGACATCGGCTTCCGGCAGGTCGCGGCCCCAGTTCACCCCGGCGAGGTGGAAGCCCGCCTCGTTCGCGCCGACGACGAAGTCCGCCATCGCGGCGACGCTGCGGTCGGCGACGACGGTGATCGCGCGCTTCGGCGCGCCGGCGGCGCTTGCGCCGCCGACACGCACGGGCCCGAGGAACCCGGGCTCGCTCCCGAGGTGGGCGAGGATCTCGGCCTCGGTTGCCATCCGGTAGCCGCCCAGGCCTTCGACTTTCGCCAGCTTGATCTCGTTCACCGCATGGTCGCCGCGCACCAGCGCGAGGACGAAGCGCTCGTTGCCGTCCGCGTCGCTGCCCATCACCGCGACCGACTTCACCGTTCGCTGCAGCGGGATCCCCAGCAGCGCGGCGACGTCCTCGCAGGTCTTCTGCGCCGGCGTGTCGACCTTGCGCATCGCTTCCGCCGCGGCGGCACGGGGGCCGGGCGCCGCCGCCTCGGCGAGCTCGATGTTGGCCGCGTAGTCGGAACCGTCGGAGAACGCGATCGCGTCCTCGCCCGACTCCGCGAGCACCTGGAACTCGTGCGACGCGCTGCCGCCGATCGCGCCGGTGTCGGCGAACACCGCCCGGAACTTCAGGCCCAGCCGCTCGAAGATGCGGCCGTAGGTGTCGTACATGTTGCGGTACTCGGCCTGCAGCGACGCCTCGTCGAGGTGGAAGGAGTACGCGTCCTTCATCAGGAATTCGCGCGCGCGCATCACGCCGAAGCGCGGCCGGATCTCGTCGCGGAACTTGGTCTGGATCTGGTACAGGTTCACCGGCAGCTGCTTGTAGCTGGCGAGCTCCTGGCGCGCGAAGTCGGTGACGACTTCCTCGGCGGTCGGCGAATAGCAGAACGCCTGCTCCTTGCGATCCTTGATCTTCAGCAGCTGCGGGCCGAACTTCTCCCAGCGTCCGGTCTCCTCCCACAGCTCGCGCGGCTGGATCGTCGGCATCAGCAGTTCGACCGCGCCGCTGCGGTCCATCTCCTCGCGCACCACGGTTTCGACCTTGCGCAGCACGCGCAGGCCCAGCGGCGACCAGGTGTAGAGGCCGGCGGCGAGCTTGCGGACCATGCCGGCCTTGAGCATCAGCTGGTGGCTGACGATCTCGGCGTCGGCGGGGGTTTCCTTGACGGTGCGGAGGTGGAACTGCGACAGGCGCATCGGTGGCTCGGGCGGGGGTTGCGGGACAGAACCCCCATTCTGCCACGCGCCCTATTGTCCTTCGGGCTCCGGCTCGGGTTCGGCCGCGGGTTCGGCCTCCGGTTCGGCGACCGGCTCGGCCGTGGTCGACGGCGCGGCGGCGTCGCCGTGGCACTTCGCGTCGATGATGGCCTGGGCGAGGTTGCGCTGCCGGGTGCGGTCGGCGTCGGACAGCGGCGTGGGCTTGCCGTTGCCGTCGCTGTCCATCGTGAGCGGCTTGTCGCTCGCGAGCAGGGCCAGGTTGCTGCGCGCGGTGGCGCAGCCCGGGTCCTCGGCGTGCGTCGTGGCGGCGGGCGTCGCGGCCGCATCCGCGTCTGCGGCGACCGGCGCGGCCTGGTGGTGGTCGACCTCCCGGGCCTCGTAGCGGCCGTCCGGCGGCGGCTCGGAGCTGAAGTGGGTGACGCCGGCGGCATCCTTCCACTTGTAGACCTGCTGCGCGGCCAGCGGCGGCGACAGCAGCAGCGCCGCCGGCAGCAGCATCGGCAGGAGCAGGCCGGCCGGCGCCCGGACGGGCAGGCGGCGCAGGGACGGGCGGCGCTTGGAAGGCGGGCGAAGCGGGCGCATGCGGCGACTCCTCTTTCGGCCGGCCGATTGCAGCACCGCGAACCGGGCCGCGCAAGCGAACGGCGCCGCAAAACCATAAACTCGCGGCATGGAACCGGACGCCACGCCCGACGAGCGCGCCCCCGACGACCGCAGCCCGGCCGGCGCGCGGCGGCCCCGCGGCCGCGGCATCTACCTGCTGCCCAACCTGTTCACCAGCGGCGGCCTGTTCGGCGGCTTCTTCGCGATCATCGCCGCCTCGCAGGGGCGCTTCGAGGCCGCCTGCGTGGCGATCTTCGTCGCGGCCGTGCTCGACGGCGTCGACGGCCGCGTGGCGCGCCTGACCAACACCCAGAGCGAATTCGGCGTGCAGTACGACTCCCTCGCCGACCTGGTGAGCTTCGGCATGGCGCCCGCGCTGGTGATGTACTACTGGGCGCTGTCGGCGTACCGCCTGGACGGCGTCACCGCGGGCAAGATCGGCTGGCTCGCCGCGTTCCTGTACGCGGCGTGCGCGGCGCTGCGGCTGGCGCGCTTCAATTCGCAGGTGGCGCAGGTCGACAAGCGCTGGTTCATCGGTCTCGCCAGTCCCGCCGCCGCCGGGCTGATGGCGAGCTTCGTCTGGACCTGCCACGACCTGCACCTGAAGGGCGGGGAGCTGCGGCACTACGCGCTCGCGGTGACGGTGGCGGCGGCGCTGCTGATGGTGAGCCGCGTGCGCTACACCAGCTTCAAGGGCTCGGGCCGCGGCGAGCGCGGCGAGCGGGTGCCGTTCTTCGCGATCGTGGTGGCGATCGCAGTGCTGATCGCGCTGGTCCTGGACCCGCCGCGCGTGCTGCTCGCGGCGGCGGCGCTGTACGCGCTGTCGGGTCCCGCGCAGTGGCTGTGGCGCCGCCGGAGCGGCCGGGCGTGAGCTGGGATCCGCTGCAGCGCGCGGTGCTCGCCGAACTCGGCCTGCCGGTGCTCGCGGCCGCGCTGCCGGAACACCCGATGGGCGACGCGCTGCTGCGCGCCGCCGGGCGCGACCGCGCGTCGGCCGACGCGGCGGCGCTGCTGCGCGGTTTCCCGCCTGCGGCCGCGCTGCGCGGCGACGCCGCGGCCAAGCGCGCGCTGTGGCCGGCGCTGCGCCGCCTGCGCCGCGCGGCCGGCGGGTGAGCGCGCTGGCCTCCGACGCTGCTTCGCCGGCGGGCGCGCTGCGGCCGATGCGCGACGACGACCTCGACGCGGTGATGGAGATCGAGCGCCGCGCCTATCCGTTCCCGTGGACGCGCGGCATCTTCCGCGACTGCCTGCAAGCCGGTTATCCGGCATGGGTGCTCGACGACGGCGGCCGCCTCGCCGGCTACGGCCTGCTGAGCGTGGCGGCGGGCGAGGCCCACATCCTCAACGTCTGCGCCGACCCCGCGCTGTCGCGCCAGGGCCACGGCCGGCGCCTGTTGCGCGCGCTGCTGCAGCAGGCGCGCGGGCGCGGCGCGCAGCGGGTGTTCCTGGAAGTGCGGCCTTCGAACGGCGCCGCGATCGCCCTGTACCACGCCGAGGGCTTCAACGAGATCGGGCGCCGCCCGCGCTATTACCCCGCGGCGAACGGCCGCGAGGACGCCATCGTCATGGCGCTGGAACTGCTCTGAAGCGCTTTTTTGGCCACGGATTACACGGATGAAAACGGATAGAAGCAGATAGAGCAAAAGAGGAGTGGTCTCCCGCGAGGCCGCAGTTCGCCGCGAAAGCACTGCAGAAGCTTTATCCGCTCTTATCCGTGTTCGTCCGTGTAATCCGTGGCCAATTTGCCTTCGCCCTTGCTCCGACGCGCTAGAGGCGGGCGCGCTGGGCGGCGAGGGCGGCGAGGCGGCTGGTCCAGTCGGCGAGGCGCTGGCGCTCCTGCTCGACGACGGCCGGCGGCACGTTGGCGCCGAACTTCGCCAGCTTGGCTTCGCTCTTCTCCTTCTCGGCGGCGACCTTCGCGATCTCCTTGTCCAGCCGCGTGCGCTCGGCGCCGAGGTCGACCAGGCCTTCCAGCGGCACGAACAGCTGCAGTTCGCCGACCACCGCCGGCGCGGCGGCGGGCGGCTCGCCCGCGAGCGCGTCGATGCGGTCGAGGCGGCACAGGAAGCGCAGCTGCGCGTCGAAGCGGGCGATGCGCGCGGCGTCCGCCGCGTCGCCGCCGCGGAACAGCAGCGACACCTGCTTCGCCGGCGACACGCCGAGCTCGCTGCGGATGCGGCGCAGCGCCGAGATCGTTTCCTTCAGCCACTCGATGTCGGCGGCGGCCGGCGCGAGCGGCGCGGCGTCGATGTCGCCGGCCTGCGGATACGGCTGGAGCATGATGCTGCCCGATTTGCCGAGCTTCGGCCCCACGGCCTGCCACAGCTCCTCGGTGACGAACGGCGCCAGCGGGTGCAGCAGGCGCAGCAGCGCATCGAGCACGTACAGCAGGGTGTGGCGGGTGCTGTCCGCGGCGGCCGCGTCGTCGCCGGTCAGCGCGGGCTTCGCCAGTTCGAGGAACCAGTCGCAGAACTGGTTCCAGGCGAATTCGTACAGCGCCTGCGCGAGCAGGTCGAAGCGGTAGTCGGCGAAATGCGTCGCGGCCTCGGCGCAGGTGCGGTCGAGCTCGGCGAGGATCCACCGCTCCGCGTCGGTGCGCGGCTGCGGGACGCCTTCGAACCGTGTCGCGTCGCCGACGTTCATCAGCGCGAAGCGCGTCGCGTTCCACAGCTTGTTGCAGAAGTTCTTGTAGCCCTCGGCGCGGCCGAGGTCGAACTTGATGTCGCGGCCGTGGCCCGCGAGCGCGGCGATGGTGAAGCGCAGCGCGTCGGCGCCGAACGCCGGGATGCCCTGCGGGAATTCCTTGCGCGTGGCCTTCTCGATCTTCTCGGCCATCTTCGGCTGCATCAGGCCGGTGGTGCGCTTGGCGACCAGCGCGTCGAGCGAGATGCCGTCGATCAGGTCGAGCGGGTCGAGGATGTTGCCTTTCGACTTCGACATCTTCTGGCCGTGCGCATCGCGCACCAGCCCGGTGATGTACACGTCGCGGAACGGCACGCGGCCGGCGAGGTGGTCGGTCGCCATGATCATGCGCGCGACCCAGAAGAAGATGATGTCGAAGCCGGTGACCAGCACGCTCGACGGCACGTAGCGGTCGAAGCCGCGCTCGGCCATGCGCGCCGGGTCGGGCCAGCCCATCGTGCTGATCGGCCACAGCTGCGAGCTGAACCAGGTCTCGAGCACGTCGGCGTCCTGGCGCAGCGCGACATCCGCGCCGAGCCCGTGCTTCGCGCGCACTTCGGCTTCGTCGCGGCCGACGTAGAACTTGCCCGCGGCGTCGTACCACGCCGGGATGCGATGGCCCCACCAGAGCTGGCGGCTGATGCACCAGTCCTGGATGTTCTCCATCCAGTGGCGGTAGGTGTTGACCCAGTTCGCCGGCACGAACTTCACTTCGCCGGACTCGACGAGTTCCATGCCGCGCTTCGCCAGGCCGTCCATCTTCACGAACCACTGGTCCGTCAGGTAGGGCTCGATCACCTGGCCGGTGCGGTCGCCGCGCGGCACCTGCAGCTTGTGCGCCTTCGTCTCGACCAGCAGGCCGGCGGCCTCGAGGTCGGCGAGCACGGCCTTGCGCGCGTCGTAGCGGTCCAGGCCGCGGTACTTCGCCGGCGCGTTGTCGTTGATCTTCGCGTCCGGCGCGAGGATGTTGATCATCGGCAGCGCGTGGCGCTGGCCGACCTGGTAGTCGTTGAAGTCGTGAGCGGGCGTGACCTTGACCACGCCGGTGCCGAACTCGCGGTCGACGTACGCGTCGGCGATGATCGGGATCTCGCGCTCGCTCAGCGGCAGGCGCACGGTCCTGCCGACGAGGTGCGCGTAGCGCTCGTCCTCCGGATGCACCATCACCGCGGTGTCGCCGAGCATCGTCTCCGGGCGCGTGGTCGCGACGGTGAGCGCGCCGCTGCCGTCCGCCAACGGGTACGAGATCGACCACAGGTGGCCGTCCTCTTCCTCGTTCACCACCTCGAGGTCGGAGATCGCGGTCTTCAGCACCGGATCCCAGTTCACCAGGCGCTGGCCGCGATAGATGAGGCCTTCCTCGTGCAGGCGCACGAAGGCCTCGACCACCGCTTCGGCCGCGGCCGGGTCCATCGTGAACATGCTGCGCGACCAGTCGGCGGAGGTGCCGAGGCGGCGCATCTGCCGCTCGATGGTGTCGCCCGACTGCGCC
>DASTWT010000150.1:0-9727 GCA_035765815.1 Luteimonas sp.
CTGTTCCCCGTGGTCCTCGGTCACGAAGGCGCGGGCGTGGTCGTCGAGGTCGGCGAGGGCGTCACCAGCGTGAAGCCGGGCGACCACGTCATCCCGCTGTACACCGCCGAGTGCGGCGAGTGCCTGTTCTGCAGGTCGGGCAAGACCAACCTGTGCGTGGCCGTGCGCGCGACGCAGGGCAAGGGCGTGATGCCCGACGGCACTTCGCGTTTCTCGTACGAAGGCCAGCCGCTGTACCACTACATGGGCTGCTCGACCTTCAGCGAGTACACGGTCGTGGCGGAAGTCTCGCTGGCCAAGATCAATCCGGAGGCGAACCCGGAGCACGTGTGCCTGCTCGGCTGCGGCGTCACCACCGGCATCGGCGCGGTCCACAACACGGCGAAGGTGCAGCCGGGCGATTCCGTCGCGGTGTTCGGCCTCGGCGGCATCGGCCTGGCGGTGATCCAGGGCGCGCGCCAGGCCAAGGCGGGCCGGATCATCGCCGTCGACACCAACCCGGGCAAGTTCGAACTGGCGCGCGCAATGGGCGCGACCGACTGCGTGAATCCGAAGGACCACGCCGAGCCGATCCAGCAGGTGATCGTCGGCATGACCGGGTGGGGCGTGGACCATTCGTTCGAATGCATCGGCAACGTCAACGTCATGCGCGCGGCGCTCGAATGCGCGCACCGCGGCTGGGGCCAGTCGGTGATCATCGGCGTGGCGGGCGCGGGCCAGGAGATCTCGACGCGGCCGTTCCAGCTGGTGACGGGGCGCAAGTGGATGGGCACCGCGTTCGGCGGGGTGAAGGGGCGCTCGCAGCTGCCGGGCATGGTGGAGGACGCGATGCGCGGCGACATCGAACTGGCGCCGTTCGTGACCCACACGATGCCGCTGGACGACATCAACGAGGCGTTCGAGCTGATGCACGCGGGCAAGTCGATCCGCAGCGTGGTGCATTTCTGAGCATGGACGCCGCGCCGGGCGGGATCGCCGCTTTCGGCGGGCCGGGCACGGAGCGGCTCGAACACCGCGCCTCCTTCGGCGGCTGGCAGGATGTGTACCGGCATCGCTCGGAGGTGCTCGACTGCGACATGACGGTGGGCGTGTACTTCCCGCCGCAGGCCGCGCTCGGGCGTTGCCCGGTGCTGTACTGGCTGTCGGGCCTGACCTGCACCGAGCAGAACTTCATCACCAAGGCCGGCGCGCAGCGATACGCGGCCGAGCATGGCGTGATCCTGGTCGTGCCGGATACCAGTCCGCGCGGCGACGACGTGCCCGACGAGGATCGCTACGACCTCGGCAAGGGCGCCGGCTTCTACGTCGACGCGACGCAGGCGCCATGGTCGCGGCACTACCGCATGCACGAGTACGTCGTGCGCGAGCTGCCGGCGTGGGTGGAATCGCATCCGGCCGTCGAGGCCGGCGTGCGCGCGATTTCCGGGCATTCGATGGGCGGGCACGGCGCGCTGGTGGCCGCGCTGCGCAATCCGGGGCGCTATCGCAGCGTGTCGGCGTTCTCGCCGATCGTGGCGCCGTCGCGCGTGCCGTGGGGCCAGCGGGCGTTCGAAGCCTATTTCGGCGAGGACCGGGCGGCGTGGAAGCCGTGGGATGCGTGCGAGCTGGTGGCGACGGCGCGCGAGCGCCTGCCGCTGCTCGTCGACCAGGGCGAAGCCGACGAATTCCTGGCGACCCAGCTGCACCCGGAGCTGCTGCGCGAGGCCTGCGCGGCCGCGGGCCATCCGCTGACGTTGCGCATGCACGCCGGCTACGACCACAGCTACTATTTCATGGCGAGCTTCATCGGCGAGCACGTCGCCTGGCACGCCGCCGCGATGCGGGGCTAGGCGAGTTCGTAGTCGGTGTAGGCGAAGCGGCCGTCGCGCAACACGGTGTCGCCGCGCACGAGGCCCAGCGGCGCCGCGAACATCGGGCCCGCGGACACGCAGGTGTGGAACTCGCCGTTCTCGCCGCAGGGATCGACGCCGGCGGGCAGGTCGCGCAGCAGCGCGGCGTCGAAGTCGCGGCCGGCGAAGGACGCATCGAGCTGCGTGGTGTCCACGCAGCACAGCCCCGCGCGCAGGCCGCCCGCCTGCATCTCGCGCGCGAGCGCCGCGGTGTCGTGGCCGAACAGCGGGGTGAGCACGTTCCAGCCGATGCGCGTAAGCCGCTCCACGCGATACGCGCGGATGTCCTCGAGGAACAGGTCGCCGAACGCGACGGTGCGCAGGTCGGGCCAGCGCGCGCCCGCGTCGGCCAGCGCCGCCGCCATCGCCGCCTCGTAGTCCCCGTTGGCGCACTGCGCGGGGATCGGCGCCTCCAGCAGCGGCAGGCCGGCGGCCTGCGCCTGCGCCTGGATCACGCTGCGGCGGATGCCCTGCATCGACGCGCGGTCGTATTCGCGGGTGACGGTGGTGAGCAGGCCGACGACCTCGACGTCGTTGCGCCGGCGCAGCGCGTGCAGCGTCCAGGCGGCGTCCTTGCCGCCGCTCCAGGCCAGCAACGCCTTCATCTACGCGGCGGCGACGTCGCGCAGCTCCCAGCCGTGGCCGGCGAGCAGGCGCAGGCGGTGCCGCAGCACCGCGCCCGGGATCGACGTCACCGCGATCAGGTCGAAGTGCAGGTCGTGCTGCTCGCCGGTCACGGTGGCGGAGGGATCCGTCGCGCCGAGCGCCGGGTCGATGTCGTCCGGATCGTCCTGCGCCCCGCGCCAGCGCTGGAACAGCGCATCGCTGCGCAGCGCCGACTGCAGTTCCTCCGCGAGCGCGCCCGCGCCGTGGCCGCGGAACGCGAACTCCGGGTCGCTGCCGCGGGCGGTGTCGGGATGGCGCAGGGTGATGTGGTATCGGATCGGCATCGTTGCTCCAGTCTTCAGTGGCAGGCGTTCAGTGCCAGATGCCGAGGATCATGCCGTAAACCGCGAACTGCAGGGTGTGATAGCCGCCGTCGATCAGCCACAGCTTCAGGCTGCGGCCGGCGAAGGCGTAGTTGATGCCGAAGCTGGTCGCGGCGATGCCGAAACCGGCGAGCACGCCGCGCCGCACCGCGTACTCCAGCTCCGGCGCCGGGCCGATCCACCAGGCGAACGCGACGGCGCCGACCAGCGCCGCCGCGAAGGCGGTGCCGAAGACCTTCGCGGGATGCCGCCTGTTGGCGCCCGCCATGTCCATGCCGGCTTCCCTGCACCAGGCGTTCTTGAAGAGCGGTCCGTACCAGATCCCGCCGATCGCGAAGGCGGATACCGCCGCCGCCAGCACCGCCAGCCAGTTGAGCTGATCGAAGTACATCGTCGTCGCCTCCCCTTGGTCGTGCCCGGCGCGCGCCCGCGCGCCGGTGCATGGTCATGCGAACGCGTGCGGTTCCGCGGCGAAACCCGCCACCAGCGCGCCCTTGCCGACGTTCACCATGCCGGTGAGCCCCATCACCGCCTCGAACACCTCGACGTTGTGCGCCGCGCAGGTCGCGCGCAGCGCCTCGTAGCCGGGCAGGGCGCGCATCTCGGCCAGCTCGCCGCCGTAGCTCAGGCACAGCGTCGGCGTGAGCAGCCCGGCCTCCACGCGCTCGCTCGCGAAGCGGAACACGCGCTCGCAGGCATGCTCCAGGCCTTTCACCTTGGCCACCGGCCCGGTCTCGCCGCGGTTGCAGTGCAGGATCGGCTTGATGTCGAGCGCGCTGCCGAGCGTGGCGCTGACCAGGCTCACGCTGCGGTCGCCGCGCTTGCGGGTGCGCGCGCGCAGGTAGTGCAGGTCGGGTGCGACCATGTAGGCGTGCGTGTGCAGCGCGAGATGCTCGAGCCGCGCGCGGATCTTGGCGGCGCCTTCGCCGCCTTCGATCAGGCGCACGGCTTCCACTGCGGTCACGCCCTGGCCGGCGAACACGTTCTGCGAATCGACCACGCGCAGCGCGAACGGCGTGTCGTGCCCGGCGGCGGCGCGGATCGGCCGGTATTCGTTGAGGATCGCGAAGCTGGCCTGCATCGCGTTGTCGTGGATCGGGCTGCGCGTGCGCGTCGTGGTGAGGCAGAACACGTAGTCGTAGTCGATCACCAGCCGGCCCAGGAACAGCTCCTGGATCTGCTGCACGGTGAACGGCGCGGTTTCCGCGTCGGCACCGTGTTCGGCGATGTGCGAATGCAGGAACTGCAGGGTCGCCTGCTCGTCGCGCAGGTCGACGAGGGTGTCCTCGCCGATGTGCACCGTGACCGGCAGCAGCGTGATGTGGTGGTCGCGGAAGTACGCGCCCGGCAGGTCGCAGGCCGAGTCGACGACGAGTCCGATGCGCATGGGAGACCCCCTGGTTGGTCCGACCCGAACGCTACCCCAATACGCCGGCGCATGCATGGGCCGGGCGGCGGCCGGGGCGGGACGCGGGCCGGCCCCGCGCGGGGTCCGCTTGCGGCCGCCCGGCCGCGGCCCGACACTTGGCCGCCATGAAGGACAAGGAACAGATCGTCGAGAACTGGCTGCCGCGCTACACCGGCGTGCCCCTGGACGGCTTCGGCGAGCACGTGCTGCTCACCAATTTCGGCGGCTACCTCGGCCACTTCGCCCGGCTGATGGGGACCGAAGTGGTCGGGATGGACCGGCCGATGCCCAGCGCGACCGCCGACGGCATCACCATGATCAATTTCGGCATGGGCAGCCCCAATGCCGCGACGATGATGGACCTGCTGTCGGCGATCGGGCCGAAGGCGGTGCTGTTCCTCGGCAAGTGCGGCGGGCTCAAGCGCAAGAACCAGCTCGGCGACCTGATCCTGCCGATCGCGGCGATCCGCGGCGAGGGCACCAGCGACGACTACCTGCCGCCGCAGGTGCCGGCGCTGCCGGCGTTCGCGCTGCAGCGTGCGGTGTCCACGATGGTGCGCGACCTCGGGCTGGATTACTGGACCGGCACGGTCTACACCACCAACCGCCGCGTCTGGGAGCACGACGAGGCGTTCAAGGAACGGCTGCGCGCGATGCGCTGCATGGCGATCGACATGGAGACGGCGACGATCTTCGCCGCCGGCTTCGCCAACCGCATCCCCTGCGGCGCGCTGCTGCTGGTCAGCGACCAGCCGATGGTGCCGGAAGGCGTCAAGACCGAGGCGAGCGACGCGAAGGTCAGCGCGTCGTACGTGGAATCGCACATCCAGGCGGGCATCGAGGCGCTGCGGCTGATCCGGCGCAACGGCAAGTCCGTGCGCCACATGCGCTTCGACGAGTAGCGCGCGCCGTCAATCCGGGACGTGGATGCTCGCCTTGACGTGCTTGAGGTGGGCGACGATGGTGAACGTCATCACCACCAGCAGCGACCACGAGCTCCACTTGCCCACGTGCACCGTCGACCAGGCGCCGAGCTGGTCCGGGTAGCGCCAGATGCCGAAGAAGGTGCTGAAGTTCTCGGCCAGCCAGATGAAGAAGCCGACCAGCACGAACGCCAGCAGCATCGGCATGCGCCGGTCGCGGTCGAGCGGGCGGAACACCACGGTGGTGCGCGCGTACACGCCCAGCGCGCAGGCGGCGATGTACCAGCGGTAGTCGCCGATCCAGTGGTGGGTGAAGAAGTTCACGTAGATGGCGAGCGCCACCAGCGTCGCCAGCCAGTACGGCGGATGATGGCGGATGCGCACGTCGAGCAGGCGCCAGGCCTGGATCACGTAGCTGCCGACGGCGGCGTACATGAAGCCCGAGAACAGCGGCACGCCCAGCACCTTGGTGTAAGCGGAGTCGGGATACGACCACGAAGCGACGCCGGGCGAGGTCTTGAAGGCCTCGAGCACGAAGCCGACCAGGTGGAACAGCGTGATCGCCTTCAGCTCGTCGATCGTCTCGAGCTTCGCCAGCACCATGAACGCCTGGATCGCGAGCGCGATGAGCAGCAGCAGGTCGTAGCGCGGGATGCCGCCCAGGCCCGCGCGCGGCACCACGAAGATCGCGGCGAAGAACAGGCCCGCGAACAGGCAGGCGCGCGCTTCCTTGACGCCGAAGTAGAGGAATTCGACCAGTCCCCGCGGCAGGCGCGCGAGCGGGGCCCAAGGTGTCGTCCGGGCAAGGGCGGCGTCGAGGGCGGCGATCGGCATGCGTGGCATGCTAGCCGAACGCGGTCTGGCCGGATCGTGCCGTTCGTGGGAGAAACGTGATGACCGCCGATGCCTCGCCGACCACCGTTCCTGCCGCGCAGGTGGTCGCGTTCTGGCGCGAGGCCGGGCCGGGCAAATGGTTCGCCGGCGGCCCCGCGTTCGACGCGGCCTGCCGGGAATGCCTGGGCGACGCGCACTGGGCGGCCGCCCGGCGCGAGCTCGACGACTGGTCGTCGACGCCGGAAGGTGCGTTGGCGCTGTTGCTGCTGCTCGACCAGATCCCGCGCAACATCTTCCGCGGCACCGGCCATGCGTTCGCGACCGATGGCTTGGCGCTGCATTTCGCGCGCCGTGCGCTCGATGCCGGCCACGACGCGGCGTTCGAGCCGGCGCTGCGGGCGTTCTTCTACCTGCCGTTCGAGCATTCGGAAGACAGGGCGGACCAGCAGCGGTCGGTCGCGCTGTTCGCCGCACTCGGCGACGCGAACTACCGCGACTACGCGGTGGCGCACCGCGACGTCATCGCGCGCTTCGGCCGCTTCCCGCACCGCAATGCCGCGCTCGGCCGCGACACCACGCCGGAAGAACAGGCATGGCTCGAGACCGGCGGCGGCTTCTAGAAAAGGGGACGGAGGTAGTTAATTTCGGGACGGAGGATTCGGAAAACATCCTGTCCCAAAATTAACTACCTCCGTCCCCTTTTTTCAGTACTTCGGGATGGACGCGTCGAAGCCGGCCCAGGCGTCGATGCCGCCGGTGACGTTGTAGACCTCGCGGAAACCGAGCTGGCGGAAGTGCTCCGCGGCCTGGGCGCTGCGACCGCCGTGGTGGCACATGAAGGCGATCGGCGCATCCTTCGGCAGCGCCTCGAGCGCGGCGGCGCCGTTGTCCAGGGTCTCGAAGCCGCCGGCGAGCGCGGCGAGCGCGCGTTCCTGCGCGGGGCGAACGTCGACCAGCGTGAGCGTGCCGTCGGCGAGCCGCGCGGCGGCGTCGGCGGGCGCGAGCTCGCGCACCTTCGCCGGCGCATTCGGGTTCTCGATGACCAGGCCGCGGCCGCGTTCGTCGTCGACCCAGTCGATCGACAGGCCTTCGGCGCGGCGCGCGGACGCGAGGTCGAATTGCACGCGGATGCCCGCGGCTTCCGCGGCGATCGCGTTCGGGCTCGACGGCTCGGCCTGCAGCTGCGCGTTGAAGCGCGGATCCACCGACACCTTCAGCGCGAAGCCCTCGCCCGCGTCGGCGATCGCGCTGCGCAGCACCGCGGCGGCGGCTTCGGAAATGCGGATCGACGGCGGCGTGCGGTCCGGCGGCGGCAGGCCGAGCGCGGCCTGCAATTCGCCGCTCGAGGCCATCTGCTCGATGATGTCGCTGCCGCCGACCAGCTCGCCATTGACGTACAGCTGCGGGATCGTCGGCCAGTCGCCGTAGGCCTTGATGCCTTCGCGGATCTCCGGGTCGGACAGCACGTCCACGTGCGCATAGTCGTCCAGGCCGATCGAGGCCAGCGCGGCGGCGGCCTTCGCCGAGAAACCGCATTGTGGCGCGCGCGGCTCGCCCTTCATGAACAGCACCACCGGGTTGGCGGCGAGCAGCGCGTCGATGCGGGCGCGCAGGGCGGGGTCGAGCGACATGGCGGCGGTCCTGGAACGTGCGTGGGGCCCGCCATTCTACGCCGCGGGCCGTCGCGGCCGCGGCCGGCCCCGCGCAGGCCCCGGCCTGCGGCATCATCCGTTCATGGAGCCCGCTTCGACCGTCGTCCACCAGCCGCCGCGCCGGCCGCACGCCTGGGCGTGGGTGCTGGTCGCGTCGCAGCTGCTGGTCGCGGCGCTGTGGTGGCGGCTGGGCTGGCGCATCGGCCTGCCGTCGCTGCTGCTGTCGCACCTGGTGTTCGTGTGGGGCACGCTGCGGCCGCGTTCGGCGCTGTTCGGGCCGGTGCTGTGGCGGTTGCCGACGCGTGAGCCGGTCGTGTGGCTGACGATCGATGACGGGCCGTCCGACGACACGCGCGCGATCCTCGACGCGCTCGACGCGCGTGGCGCGAAGGCGACGTTCTTCGTCGTCGCATCCCGCGCACGGGCGCGCCCGGAACTGGTGCGCGAGATCGTGCGGCGCGGGCACGGGCTGGGGAACCACAGCGCGAGCCACCCCTCGGCCTGGTTCTGGGCGCTCGGGCCGCGACGCATGGCGCGCGAGATCGCCGATGCGCAAGCGGAGCTGCAGGCGCTGGCGGGCGTCGCGCCGCGCTGGTTCCGTGCGGTCGTCGGCATGGCGAACCCGTTCGTGGCGGCGCCGCTGGCGCGGCTCGGCCTGGCGCGCGTCGCGTGGAGCGCGCGCGGCTACGACGCGGTCGACGGCGACGCGGCGCGGGTCGTCGCGCGCATCGAGCGCGACCTCGCGCCGGGGGCGATCGTGCTGCTGCACGAGGGCGCGGCGCACGGCCGCAACACGGAGACCATCGCGCTGCTGCTCGATCGCCTCGCCGCGCGCGGCCTGGGAACCGTGCTGCCCTGAGCGCGTGGGCGCGTGGGCGCGTGGGCGCTGTTGCAGCCGCGCGTCAGCGGCCGGCGACGACCAGCCAGTTGTTGAACGGCGTGCGGCCGTAGAGCGGCGCGAAACGGGCCGACAGCCCGGCCGAATCGAAGCGCGCGCGCAGCGCCCCCGGATCCGGATACGACTGCGGCCCGGCGTTCATCCAGCGCAGCGCCCGCGAAAGCACGTCGATGCCCCGCGTGGTGCGCGCACGCGCGCTGCCGTCGTCGAGGCCGGTGCGGATCACCAGCCGCGCGCCGGGTTCCAGCATCGCGATCGCCGCGTCGAGGATCGACGCCTGCGCGCCCGGCGGGACGAACTGCAGGACGTCGAGGATCGCCACGCTGCCGCGGTGCGCCGGCATGCGCGCGGACAGGTCCGTCGCCTCGAAGGCCACGTCGCGCAGTCCCGCGTTGGCCGCGGCGCGCGCCGCCTGCGCGATCTTGCGCGCGTCGATGTCGACGCCGCGATAGGCCATGCCGAGCCCCGCATCGCGCAGCGCATGCGCGAGCAGCCCCAGGCCGCAGCCGAGGTCGAGCAGGGGCGCGTCGCAGCCGCGCAGCGCTTCGACCACGCCCGGATACAGCGGGTCGGTGCGCAGCTTGGCGCGCGTGTAGAACCAGGCGGTGCGGTTGCCGTACCAGGCCCGGGGCCGGAAGGCGGCGGCGATGCGCGCGGCCGTCGCGGCGTCGAAGGGTGCGGTCGCGGCGCCGTCCGGCGCAGGGCCCGCGCCGCTCCCCGTCGCCATCAATCCGGTTCCGTGTCCGACAGCAGGCGCTGCGCGACCGGCAGGGCCTCGCGCAGCCAGAGCGCGTGCATCGCCGCCGACGGGTGCAGGCCGTCGTCCGCCTGCATCGCCGGCTCGCCGCCGCGCGCGCGCGACACCGGCGCGATGTCCACGAAGGCGACGCCGTGCCGCGCGCTGGTCGCGCGCGCCGCATCGTTGAACGCATCGAGGTCGCGCGAAACCTGCCCCAGGTCGCGTCCCGATTCCGCGCCGAAGCGCGTGACGCCCCAATCGGGGATCGACAGCACCATCACCCGCTCGCAGCGCCCGCCGGCCAGTGCGATGGCCCGGTGCAGGAGCGCTTCGAACTGCCCGCGGTATTCGTCCAGCGCGCGCCCGCGGTACTGGTTGTTCACCCCTGCCAGCAG
>DASTWT010000151.1:0-2989 GCA_035765815.1 Luteimonas sp.
CGGGCGCGTGAGCAGGCGGTTCACGACCGTGACCAGGAAGGCCAGGGTCTTGCCGGTGCCGGTCTGTGCCTGGCCGGCGACGTCGCGCCCGGACAAGGTGATCGGCAGGGTCAGGGCCTGGATCGGCGTGCAGCGGGAGAACCCGGCGGCTTCGAGCCCGGCCAGCAGGGCCGGATGCAGGTCGAAGGAGGAAAAGGCGATGTCGGTGAGTGGCTTGTCGCTCATGCGTGCGGATGCGGGTCTTCGTGCTTGCGTGGCGCAGTGCGTGCGGGGAAGCGGCGCGGAACGCGGCGCTTGCGTGGGAGGCATCCGCGAAGCAGACTGCCGGTGGGCGCCCGGGCCCGCGCTGCGCGTCGGCTCCCGTGGAACACCCTCGTGGAAACGCCCCAGTCTAACAGTTCCCGCCCCGGCCCAACGACGGCGGCGGGATGCATCGCCCAAGGAGACCCCATGTCCGACACCGTGATCCACGCCACCGACGCCGATTTCGACAGCGCCGTCCTGCAATCCGACGAGCCCGTGCTGGTCGACTTCTGGGCCCAGTGGTGCGGCCCCTGCAAGATGATCGCACCCGCCCTGGACCAGATCGCCAGCGAGTACGCCGGCAAGGCCAAGGTGGTGAAGGTCGACGTGGACGCCAACCAGGCGACCGCGCTGAAGTACCACGTGCGCTCGATCCCGATGCTGCTGCTGTTCAAGGGCGGCCAGGTCCAGGCGACCCAGATCGGCGCGGTCGGCAAGGCCCAGCTCACCCAGATGATCGACAAGGCGCTGTAAGGCGCCCGGCGGCGGACGCCCCGGCGTCCGCCATTCCGCGGCGAGCGCCGCGCCTCGCAGTCTCCGGCGGCCCCGCTACCGCCTGAACCACGGGACCCGGTTCCCCTTGCCGCGCCGCGGGCGCGGTGCTAGTTTTGCCGCACGGCACCAGCGCCCGGCACCCCGCGTGCCCCGGCCGCCCCGCTGCCGCATCCCTCTCCGCCTTCCATGGCTCCCCGCCCGCCCAGGGCGCTCGCATCCGCGAGGAACAAGCACTTGTCCGACGATACCCCCCAGGATTCCGGCGATAACGCCGAAAAGCGCGTGCGCCGCGCGCGCGCCCCACGCAACGCCGAAACCCCTGCCGCAGACGCGCCCGCGCCTTCCGCGCCGGCCGCCGCGTCTCCGCCGCCGCCCCCCGCCGATGCGGCCCCGCCGAGCGAGCCCCGCCACGAAGGCGGCAACAACGGCAACGGCGGCGGCGACCAGGGCAACCAGCAGCATGGCGGCGGCCAGGACCAGCAGGGCCGCCACGGCAACAACCGCCGCGACCGCTTCCGCAACCGCCGCGACCGCCAGCGCGACCGCTTCCGCGACGACGGCCTGCCGCGCGACGACAACGGCGCCGAGCAGCAGCAACAGTTCCAGGCCCGCCCGGCGAACATCCCCGAGAACTTCCCGCAGTACTCGCTCGGCGACCTGAAGCGGATGCCGGCGCAGAAGCTGCTCGACATCGCCGACCAGCTCGGCCTGTCCGAAGGCGTCGCCCGCGCCCGCAAGCAGGACGTGATCTTCGCGCTGCTGAAGGTGCTGACCCGCACGCCGGAAGGCGTGGCCGCCGACGGCGTGCTCGAGATCCTGCCCGACGGTTTCGGCTTCCTGCGCGCCGCCGAGGCCTCGTACCTCGCCGGCCCGGACGACACCTACATCTCGCCGAGCCAGATCCGCCGCTTCAACCTGCGCACCGGCGACCATCTGTCCGGCCGCATCCGCTGGCCGAAGGACGGCGAACGCTACTTCGCGCTGAACATCGTCGACGAGATCAACGGCGAGCCGATCGAGGCCTCGAAGAACAAGGTCCTGTTCGAGAACCTGACGCCGCTGTTCCCGCGCCGCAAGTTCAAGCTCGAGCGCGGCGACGGCTCGACCGAGGACATCACCGGCCGCATCCTCGACCTGATGGCGCCGCAGGGCAAGGGCCAGCGCGCGCTGATCGTCTCGCCGCCGAAGGCCGGCAAGACGATGATGATGCAGCAGGTCGCGACCGCGATCACGACCAACCACCCGGACGTGCACCTCATCGTGCTGCTCATCGACGAGCGCCCCGAGGAAGTCACCGACATGCAGCGCACCGTGCGCGGCGAGGTGATCTCCTCCACGTTCGACGAACCGGCCGCGCGCCACGTGCAGGTCGCCGAGATGGTGATCGAGCGCGCCAAGCGCCTGGTCGAGCACAAGAAGGACGTCGTCATCCTGCTCGATTCGATCACCCGCCTCGCCCGCGCCTACAACAACGTGGTGCCGTCGTCGGGCAAGGTCCTGACCGGCGGCGTCGACGCCAACGCGCTGCACCGCCCGAAGCGCTTCTTCGGCGCGGCCCGCAACGTCGAGGAAGGCGGCTCTCTGACCATCATCGCCACCGCGCTGATCGACACCGGCAGCAAGATGGACGAGGTGATCTACGAGGAGTTCAAGGGCACCGGCAACTCGGAAGTGCACCTCAACCGCCGCATCGCCGAGAAGCGCGTCTACCCGGCGATCGACATCAACCGCTCGGGCACGCGCCGCGAGGACCTGCTGATCGAGCCGGAGCTGCTGCAGAAGATCTGGATCCTGCGCAAGCTGCTGCACGGCATGGACGAGATCGGCGCGATGGAGTTCATGCTCGACAAGATGAAGAACACCAAGTCGAACGACGAGTTCTTCGCCTCGATGAAGCGCTGACCCGCGCGTCGCGGCGATGCCGCCCGGAATCGGGAGGGAGTGCCTTCGACATTCCCTCCCGGCCGCCGTCGGCCGCTCAATCCTGGGGCATGGTCCGCATCAGCGATTGGACCAGCCTCATGTCCTTCGGCCCCAATGACTGGCCGAGTGCGGTCGCATAGTTCCAGCCCGGTTCGCAGCCACTGTGTGCGCATACCGCGAGGGTCATGAAGCTGGAGGGGCCGCAGCGGTTCTTTTCGCAATACCTGAGGCCGTTGGCCATGCCATATGCCAGGAACAGGTCTTCCTT
>DASTWT010000152.1:0-3528 GCA_035765815.1 Luteimonas sp.
CGTTCGGCGGTCTCGGCGGCGTTGTTGCGGAGCAGGGCGGGATCGAGCATGGGTCGGCTGGAGGGCTGCAGGAAGCGGGATTATCGCGTGTTTCATGCGCCGTTGGCCCGGCCGGCCGCACCATCCGTGCCAGAATCCGGCACAACGCACGCAGGATCGCGACAGGAAACGCCCATGCCCCACCCCGCACCGGCCGACGACAGGCCGAACACCCTCCGCAGCTGGCTGCCCTCGCGCAGGGCGCTGCTGGCGGTCGCCATCGCGTTCGGGGCGGGCCTGCTGCTGTTCGTCGCGCTGTGGATCGACATGCGCGACAACAACGACTTCTACCGCACCGCCGAAGCGCCGCGCAGCGTGGAAGGCCAGGTGTTCGCGCCGCTGCCGGTGCCCGAGCCCGCCGGGGAGGACGGGCACCTCGGCGGCGAACAGGACGACGAGGCGCCCGCCGCCCCGGCGTTCCAGGCCCCGCCGCCGGTCGCCGCGCCGGTCGCCACGGCGCCTGCGGCCCCCGTCCCGGCGCCGCTCGCGACCGCCGAGAGCGCGCCGCGGCTGCTCAGCTCGCCGGCGCCGCGTTATCCGCGCGATGCGCAGCGCCGCGGCCTCTCGGGCACCGTGCTGCTGCGGATCCACGTCGGCGCCGACGGCGAGCCGCAGTCGGTCGACCTGGTCCAGGGCAGCGGTGCGCGCGAGCTCGACCGCGCGGCGGTGGAAGCCGTCCGGCGCTGGCGGTTCGCCCCGGCGACGCGCGGCGGGCAGCCGGTCGAAGGCTCGGTGCAGGTGCCGATCACCTTCAACCTGAAATAGACAAGCCCTGTGCCACCGTGAACGCGCCCCCACGTGAAGGAGCGTTCACATGACCGACACGACCCACCCCGCGTCCGCCCCGCTGCAGGACGATGCACCGCGCCGCGGCGCGACCCCGCTGCTCTGGATCCTGCTCGTCCTGGCCGTCGTCGCGCTCGGCTGGTGGCTGTTCGCGCAGCGCGGCATCGGCAACGCCGGCCCCGGCGGCACCGTCACGGTGACCACGCCGGACGATGCGCAGGCGACCGCGGCCGCCGGTAACGAAAGCAGCGGCAGCCGCAGCGCCGCCGCCGCCCGCGCCCACGGCACGCGTGCGACCGCGCGCGCGACCGCGAGCGCGAGCGCGACGCCGGCGACCCGCAACGCAGCGCTGCTGGCGCACGCGCAGCCGAGCTATCCCGTCGCCGCCGCGCGCCGCGGCGCCGAAGGCACGGTGATGCTGCAGATCGCCATCGACGCCAACGGCGTCCCGACCGACATCGGCTACGCGCAGCGTTCGGGCGACGCCGATCTCGATCGCGCCGCGCGTTCCGCCGCGCGCGATTGGCGCTTCCGCCCCGCGATGCGCGACGGCCGCGCCGTCGCGACGACGGTCAACGTGCCGGTGCGCTTCGTCCTGCCGTCGGCGCAGGGCTGACGTCCGCCAGGCCGAAGCCGGCGGCGCGCGCGAGCGCGTCGAAGCCGGGGAACGACGTGGCCACGTTGGCCACGTCGTGGATCCGCACCGGTCCGCCGGCCAACTGCGCGGCCACCGCGAACGCCATGGCGATGCGGTGGTCGCCGCGACTGTCGATCGCGATTTCCCCGCCGCCGGTCGTGTCCGCGCGCAGGCGGCCGCCTTCGATCACGGCGCCGTCGGGCGTCTCCTCCACCAGGATCCCGAGCCGGCGCAGGCCGTCCGCCATCGCCGCGATCCGGTCCGATTCCTTCACCCGCAGCTCCGCGGCCCCCGCGATCGTGGTCGTGCCGCGCGCGCAGGCCGCGGCCACGCAGAACGCCGGAAACTCGTCGATCATGTCCGCGACCCACTCGCGCGGCAGCGCGATGCCGCGCAGCGGCGCGTGGCGCGCCACGAGGTCGGCGACCGGCTCGCCGCCCGCCTCGCCGACGGGATGCACCTCGATGTCCGCGCCCATCGCCGCGAGTGCGCGCAGCAGGCCGGTCCGGCGCGGATGCACGCCGACGCGGCGCAGGCGCAGCTCCGAGCCCGGAACGAGCGTCGCCGCGACCAGGAAGAAGGCCGCCGAGGAAAAGTCCGCCGGCACCGCGACGTCGGTCGCGCGCAGGCGCCCGCCGCCGCGCAGCGACACCGCGCCGTCGCTGCCGATGTCCACGGCATGGCCGAACGCGCGCAGCATCCGTTCGGTGTAATCGCGGGTCGGATGCGGCTCGCGCACGGTCGTCGTGCCGTCGGCGTACAGGCCGGCGAGCAGGATCGCCGACTTGACCTGCGCGCTCGCCACCGGCGTGGGGTACTCGATGCCGCGCAGCGCGGCGCCGCCGCCGATGCGCAGCGGCGCGCGGCCGCCATCGCTGTCGATGCGCGCGCCCATCGCCGCGAGCGGCTCGATCACCCGCCCCATCGGCCGGCGCGACAGCGACGCGTCGCCGACGAGCACGCTGTCGAAGCGCTGGCCCGCGAGCAGGCCGGCGAGCAGGCGCATCGCCGTGCCGGCGTTGCCGCAGTCGAGCACGCCACTGTCGAGCTTGCCGCCGTCGGGCGCGCCGCGCAGGCCGTCGATGCCGACACCGTGGACGATGCGCTCGCCCGGCGCCGGCGCTTCGATGCGCACGCCCAGGCGCGCGAACACCGCGGCGGTCGCGCGCGTGTCGGCGCCTTCGAGGAATCCGGTGATGCGCGAGGTCCCGTCCGCGATCGACGCGAGCATCACCGCGCGATGCGAGACCGACTTGTCGCCGGGCACGTCGAGCGTGCCGCGCAGCGGCCCGCCCGGCGCGGCGATCCAGTCAGCCGAGCGCATCGAGCGCCGCCAGGAAGCGCCGGTTGCCGACCGCGTCGCCGACGCTGATGCGCAGGCATTGCGGCAGCCCGTAGCCGCCCATCGGCCGCGGGACCACGCCCTGCCGCAGGAGGCCGGCTTCGATTTCCGCGGCACGCGCGCCGAAGTCGACCAGCAGGAAGTTCGCCTGCGACGGCCCC
This sequence comes from Luteimonas sp., assembly GCA_035765815.1. GTDB lineage: Bacteria > Pseudomonadota > Gammaproteobacteria > Xanthomonadales > Xanthomonadaceae > Cognatiluteimonas. The sequence goes on from DASTWT010000152.1 coordinate 2,966, forward strand.
ACCGTCCAGCCGCGCTCGCGCAGCGCCGCGGCGAGCGTCCCGCGCTGGCGCGCGTTCTCGGCGCTGGTGGTGCGCAGGTGCTGCCCGTCGGCCAGCGCCGCTTCGGCCGCGGCCAGGGCGACGGCATTGACGTTGAAACTCTCGCGCACGCGCTCGAGCAGCGCCGCGAGCCCGGCGTCGGCGATGGCGTAGCCCACGCGCAGGCCGGCGAGCGCGTAGGCCTTGCTGAAGGTGCGGGTCACCACCAGGTTGCGGTGCGCCGGCAACAGCGACAGCGCGCTCGCATAGTCGGGCGCATCGGCGATCTCGGCGTAGGCCTCGTCGACCACGACCACGACGTCGTCGGGCACCGCGTCGACGAACCGCGCCAGCGCATCGGCGCCGACCCAGGTACCGGTGGGGTTGTTGGGGTTGGCGATGAACAGCAGGCGCGTCGCCGGCGTCACCGCGGCGCGCAGCGCGTCCAGGTCGTGGCCGCGCGGCATCGGCGCGTCGACCGGCAGCGCCGGCACCACGATCGCATCCGCGCCGGCCGCGGCGGCGGCGATCGCGAACACCGCGAA
>DASTWT010000153.1:0-6193 GCA_035765815.1 Luteimonas sp.
TGGCCGACGAGGTCGCCTTCGCGCCCGCGGCGGGCAGCGACGCGACGAAGACGCGGTTGAGCGAGCCGTTCGCCCAGGTGTCCCAGTGGCGGATGAAGATGCGGTCGAACACCACGCCGCTCGACTTGGGCTTGTCGTCGAAGCGCTTGCGGCTGCAGGCCAGGTCGCCGGCGCAGTCGGGGAACGCCGCCGCGGCGAACGCGATGCGCTTGCCGTCGGGCGAAAGCACGAAGCCGTCGACGTCGAGCGCGAAGTCGGTCAGCTGCGCGGGCGCGCCGCCGCCGGCAGGGATCGCGTACAGCTGCGAGCTGCCGTTCTTGCCGCTGAGGAAGTAGACCGAGCGGCCGTCCTTCGAGAACGCCGGCGAGTTCACGTTCCAGCCTTCCGGCGTCAGCCGCACCGGCGGCGCCGCGTCGCGCGCGAACAGGTCCTCGATCCACAGTGAGGTCGTCGCCTTGCCGCTGGCCATGTCGACGGTGCGCTTCGCGAACACGACCTTGCGGCCGTCCGGCGACAGCACCGGCGAGGAGTAGCGGTCCATCGACACCATGTCGCTGGCCTGGAAGCCGCGCTCGGCGAGCGCGAGCGACGGCAGCGACAGCAGCAGCGCTGCGGGGAGAACGGCATTGCGGAGCTTCATCGGGATTCCTCTTTCGATTGTTTCGATCGCGATCGCGTCGCCGCGATCACATCGGGCCCGGCTCGGCCTCGCCGAGCGCGCGCTTCGCGCCGCTGCGGTACAGCAGCCAGCCCACGACCACGAGCACGACCAGGCCGACCAGCTGGCCGAACTGGAACTGTTCCGGCAGCGCGAGCACGTCGGCGCGGCCGCTGGCCACGATCGGGATCGCGATCAGGATGCCCATCAGCGCCTCGCCCGTGATCAGGCCGGCGGAGAACAGCGTGCCCGGGCGGTGGATGCGGTCGCGCGCGTCCTCGTCGTCCGGATGCACGCCCTTCCTGCGCTCGACGAACCACGACAGCAGGCCGCCGAGGAAGATCGGCACCATCAGCTCCAGCGGCAGGTAGATGCCGATCGCCGCGGCCAGCACCGGCACGCGGAAGCGCGAGCCGCGCGCCTTCAGCCATGCATCGAACGCGATGGTGAGCGCGCCGATGCCGGCGCCGATGGCGATCATGCCCCAGGGCAGCTTGCCGCCGAACATGCCGTTCGCGACCGAAGCCATCAGCGTCGCCTGCGGCGCCGCCAGCGAGTTCGGGTGCGCCGCGGTCGGCGGGCCGATGCCGTAGGCCTGCGACAGCAGGTTCAGCACCGGGGCCATGATCAGGGCGCAGGAGAAGGCGCCGATCGCGAGCATCAGCTGCTGCTTCCAGGGCGTCGCGCCGACGAGGTAACCGGCCTTCAGGTCCTGCAGGTTGTCGCCGCCGACCGCGGCCGCGCAGCACACCACCGCGCCGATCATGATCGCGGCCACCGCGCCGATCGGCGAACCGCGGCCGAGCAGCAGCACCAGCACCACCGACGCGAACAGGATCGTGGCGATGGTGATGCCCGAGACCGGGTTGTTGGAGGAGCCGACGAGGCCCGCGAGGTACGCGGACACCGAGACGAACAGGAAGCCCGCGACGATCATGATGACCGTCATCGGCACGCTCACCATCCACTGGTGGACGATCGCCTGGTACAGCAGCGCCAGCGGCAGCACGAACACGACCAGCGCCACCAGCATCCACTTCATCGGCAGGTCGCGCTCGGTCTCGGCGATGACCTTGCCGGTGCCCTTGCGCGCGGCGGCGAAGCCGCTGCGGATGCCGGAGGCCAGCGACTTGCGCAGCGAGAACAGCGTCCAGATGCCGCCGACCAGCATCGTGCCGACGCCGAGGTAGCGGATCTTCGCCGACCAGATCGCGCCGGCCGTGTCCGCGGCGGACAGGCCGGCGACGGACGCGGCGAGCGCCGGGTCGCTGCCGAGGAAGAACGCGTGGTAGATCGGGATCGCGATGTTGAACGACAGGATGCTGCCCGACACCACCACGATGCCGACGTTCAGGCCGACGATGTAGCCGACGCCGAGCAGCGCCGGCGACAGGCCGGTGCCCATGTAGCCCAGGTACTTGCCGATGAAGCCGGCGCCGACCGCGTTGTCGGGGATCATGCGCAGGCCACTGGCGGCGGCCAGCTTCACGACCGCGCCGATCACGCCCGACATCGCCAGGATCTTCAGCCCCGGCCCGGGATTCTCGCCCGCCTTCAGCACTTCCGCCGCGGCCTTGCCTTCCGGGAACGGCAGCGGGTCCTCGACGATCATCGTGCGCCGCAGCGGCACCGAGAACAGCACGCCGAGCAGGCCGCCGAGGCCGGCGATCGCCAGCACCCAGGAATAGCGGAAGTCCTGCCAGTAGCCGAGGATGATGAGCGCCGGGATGGTGAAGATCACGCCCGCGGCGATCGACGAGCCGGCGGAGGCGCCGGTCTGCACGATGTTGTTCTCGAGGATCGTGCCGCCGCCGAGCAGGCGCAGCACGCCCATCGACACGACCGCCGCCGGGATCGCGGTCGCGATGGTCAGGCCGGCGAACAGGCCGAGGTAAGCGTTTGCGGCGGCGAGGATCACCGCCAGCACCATCGACAGCGCGATCGCGCGGAAGGTGAGCTGCGGGACGGGTCGGTTCGGCGTGGGCGTGCTCATCCGGGCTGTTCCCCTGCGTGGACGGACCGGCCGGCGGCCGGCAACCGCCGGATGATGGCATCTATACTCCCCTGCAGCCAACCCGGGGATCCCGCCTTGCCCGAAGCGAACGTTCCACCGCGCCCCGCGCAGGGGGCGGTGCCTGCCGCCGCGGGCACCCGCGCGGATTTCCTCGGCCACCCCAAGGGCGTCTTCGTCTGCTTCTTCACCGAGATGTGGGAGCGCTTCTCGTTCTACGGGATGAAGGCGCTGCTGCTGCTGTACCTGCTCAAGCACCACCGTTTCACCGACGACATGGGCTACGACCTGATCGGCGCCTATGGCGGGCTCGTGTACGCGGTGCCGGTGATCGGCGGCATGGTCGCCGACCGCTGGCTGGGGATGCGCAAGGCGGTGGTGCTCGGCGGGGTGCTGCTGTGCCTGGGCCACTTCGGCATGGCCTTCGAGGGCGCCGATGCGCGCGTGGTCGACGGCGTGGTCGTGCGCGACGCGCACGCGCTGCAGGTGTTCTACCTGTCGCTGGCGCTGATCATCATGGGCGTGGGCTTCCTCAAGCCCAACATCTCGACGATCGTCGGCAAGCTGTACGCGGAGGACGATCCGCGCCGCGATTCCGGCTTCACCCTGTTCTACGCGGGCATCAACGTCGGCGGCCTGTTCGCGGGCCTGATCTGCGCGTTCCTCGGCGAGACCTACGGCTGGAAGTACGGCTTCGGCGCGGCCGGCGTCGGCATGCTCGCGGGGCTGGGCATGTTCCTGTGGGGGCAGAAGTACCTGCACGGCCATGCGGAGCCGCGCGCCCCGGAACTGCTGCGCGAGCGGGTCGCGGGGCTCGCGCGCGAATGGTGGATCTACCTGTTGTCGCTCGCCGGCGTCGTCGTGGTGTGGCAGCTGATCCAGCGCACCTGGACCGTCGAGGGCGCGATGCACCTGGTGCTGGCCGGCTTCCTCGCCTGGTTCGGCTGGTTCCTGGCGCGCCACTGCAACCGCGTCGAGCGCCAGCAGATGGTGTCGTTGATCCTGATGATCGTCGGCGTTCTGGTGTTCTTCACCCTGTACGAGCAGACCTACGGCTCGTGGCTGACGTTCACCGACCGGCTGATGACCAAGGACATGTTCCCGTCGCTGGTGAGCGACGCGAGCGGCACGCTGCCGTGGTCGCTGTACATGATGGCGGCCACGCCGGTGCTGATGGTCGCCGCGTTGCGCGCGAGCGATCGCGGCGCGCGCGGCACCGCGCGCACGCTGGTCGGGGTGATGTCGCTGGCGATGGCGGTGGCCTGCTTCCGCGACGTGGTGCTGGTGCCGCAGACCGCGGGCTCCCTGACCTTCCTCGGCTCGTTCTTCATCGTCGTGCTGTCGCCGCTGTTCGCGTGGCTGTGGCCGTGGCTCGACAGGCGCGGCTGGAATCCGTCGAAGCCGATGAAGAGCGCCATCGGCCTCGCGTTCGCGGCGCTGTCGTTCCTGCCGCTGCTGGCCGCGGCGAAGGTCGCCGGCACCGGGGCGATGGCGAGCGTGTGGTGGCTGGTGCTCGCCTACCTCGTGCTCGAGGTCGGCGAGATGTGCCTGTCGCCGATCGGCCTGTCGGCGGTGACGCAGCTGTCGGTGGCGCGCGTGGTCGGCCTGATGATGGGCGGGTTCTGGCTGGCGACCGCGTATTCGGAGCTGCTGGCCGCGCAGTTCGGCAAGCTCGCGTCGCTCGACGTGCCTGAAAGCGGCGCGATCGACATGGCCGACGCGGCGGCGAAGTACGGGCACCTGTTCGGGCTGATGGCGTGGATCGGCCTGGGCGCCGCGCTGGTGTTCCTGGTGCTGGCGCCGCTGCTGCGGCGCTGGATGCACGGCGTCAGGTAAAGCCGACCATGGGTCGGCGCTACGGGGTCGCGCGGGCGAGCTCGTCGAGCGTGGCGGCCAGGCCGTCGCGCCAGTCCGGCAGCGCGATGCCGAAGTCGCGTTGCAGCGCGCCGCAATCGAGCACCGAATAGGCGGGTCGCGCGGCCGGCGTCGGGAAGTCGGCGGTCGCGATCGCCTCGACGCGCGGGGCACGCGGCAGCAATCCGCGCGCGACGGCGCCTTCGAGGATCGCTTCGGCGAAGCCGTGCCAGCTCGTCTGCCCCGTGGGCGTCAGGTGCCACAGACCCGAAGGCGCGGCGCCCGCGCGCAACGCGCGCGCGGTGACGTCGGCGAGCAGCGCGGCCGGCGTGGGCGTGCCGACCTGGTCGGCGACCACGCGCAGCGCGTCGCGCTCGGCGCCCAGGCGCAGCATCGTGCGCATGAAGTTGTGGCTGTGCGCGGCGTACACCCACGCCGTGCGGAAGATCATGTGGCGCGCGCCGGACGTGCGCACCGCGACCTCGCCGGCGAGCTTGCTCGCGCCGTATACGCCGAGCGGCGCGGTCGCGTCGTCCTCGCGGTAGGGCCGCGCGCCCTGGCCGTCGAACACGTAGTCGGTCGAATAGTGGACGAAGGCCGCGCCGCGCATCGCGCAGGCCGCCGCCAGCACGTCGGGCGCCTCCGCGTTGATGCGGAACACGAGCTCGACTTCCTGCTCGGCGCGGTCGACCGCGGTGTACGCGGCCGCGTTCACGACGATGTCGGGCGCGACCCGTTCCAGCAGCGCGGGCAGCGTGTCGGGCTGCGAGAAGTCGGCGGTTTCGCAGGCCGCGCCGCCCAGGGTGCCGGACAGCGTCGCCGCGACCAGTTCGCCGCCGGGCGCGGCCAGGCTGCGCCGCAGTTCGGTGCCGAGCTGGCCGTCGGCGCCCAGCAGCAGGATCCGCGGCGCGTTCATCCCGCGAACGGCGGCAGGCGGTCGGGCGCGATGTCGGCCAGGAACGGCAGCTTCGCGTCCTTGTCCGACAACAGCGGCGATGCTACCGGCCAGTCGATCGCCAGCGCGGCGTCGTTCCAGCGCACGCCGGCGTCGGCCTCGCGGTCGTAGGTGTCGGTGCAGACGTAGTTGAACAGCGCGCTGTCGCTCAGGGTCACGAAGCCGTGCGCGTAGCCTTCCGGGATCCAGAAGTGGCGCCTGTTTTCGGCGCTGAGCACCACCGCCGTCCACTGCCCGAACGTCGGCGAGCCGCGCCGCACGTCGACCGCCACGTCCCACACCTCGCCCTCGAGCACGCTCACCAGCTTGCCCTGCGGCTTCGGCCACTGGTAGTGCAGGCCGCGCAGCACGCCGCGCGCCGAGCGCGAGACGTTGCCCTGGACGAAGTGCGGCGGGAGGCCGAGCGCGACCAGCTTGTCGCGGTTGAACGATTCGTAGAAGAAGCCGCGCTCGTCGCCGAACACCTGCGGCTCGAGGACGACGCAGCCCGGCAGGTCGGTCGCGACGGCCTTCATGCGATCGGGCGCGCCTGCGGCTGGTCGAGCAGCGCGAGCAGGTACTGGCCGTAGCCGTTCTTCGCCAGCGGCGCCGCCAGCGCGCGCAGCTGCGCGTCGTCGATCCAGCCGTTGCTCCAGGCGATCTCTTCAGGACAGCACACGCGCAGGCCCTGGCGCTTCTCGATGGTCTGCACGTAGGCCGAGGCCTCGACCAGCGA
>DASTWT010000154.1:0-3682 GCA_035765815.1 Luteimonas sp.
GTGCCAGCGCGAAATCGACGTGGTCGTGCAGCGCGACCGGCGTGCGCGCGGGCAGCACGCGCAGGCTCCCGGACATGCCGAGGTGCAGCAGCGCGCTGCCGGCTTCCGTGTCGAGCAGCAGGTATTTCGCGCGGCGGCGCACCGCTTCGACGCGCTGGCCCGGCAGCAGGCGGGCGACCTGCGGCGGGATCGGCCAGCGCAGGTCCGGGCGGCGCAGCGTCACGCCCGCGATGCGGCGCCCTTCCAGGTGCGGCGCGAGTCCGCGGCGGGTGGTTTCGACTTCGGGCAGTTCGGGCATGCGCGCAGTGTCGCAGAGCGCGGCGCGCGAATCCGGCTAAAGTGACCGCTCCTCCCGCCCCCGGAGCCCGCGATGCGCTTCCCCTTGCTGCTGTCCGCCCTGCTGACCGCTTCTTCCGCCCTGCTGGCCGGGCACGCGGAAGCAGGCACCCTGTCCCGCGGCGACCTCGCGCCCCCGGTGCTCGGCGAATCCGGCGGCAAGCAGGTGCTCCTGACGGACTACCGCGGCAAGGTCGCCGTGGTCGTGTTCTGGAAGTCGACCTGCGCGCCGTGCAAGGACCAGATGGAAGCGTTCGAGCAGCTGAACAAGCAGTATTCGCCGCTGGGGCTGCAGGTGTTCGCGGTGGACCTTGGCGACAGCGCCAAGGATTACGGCAGCCTGCTGCGCAAGGTGCGGCATACCACCATGGTGCTGGGGCACGACGAGGGCGCGTCCGTCGGCGAGGCCTGGGGCGTGTACATGCTGCCGAACGTGTGGATCGTCGGTCCCGACGGACGGATCGTCGCCCATCACGAGGGTTACGTGGGCTCGGACCTGCCGGGGATCTTCGAGGAAGTGCGGCGCGTCGTCGCCGCGAACCAGGCGCCGGCGCCTGCCGCATCTTCCGCGCCTGCCGCACCTGCCGCGCAGCCCGCGCCCGCGGACGGCGCGCCGCGCTAGCCGGCCGCGAGGTACTCGTCCTTCAACCGGACGTAGTGCTTGGCGCTGTAGTACAGCGCCTCGATCTCGGCGTCGGACAGCATGCGCACCTTGCGCGCCGGGTTGCCGAGCCACATCTCGCCGCTGCCCACGACCTTGCCCGGCGTCACGAGCGCGCCGGCGCCGACGAAGCCGTGCTTCTCGACCACGGCGCCGTCGAGGACGATCGCGCCCATGCCGACCAGGCATGCGTCCGCGATGCGGCAGGCGTGGACGATCGCCTTGTGGCCGATGGTGACGTCCTCGCCGATCACCGTGGCGAAGCCGCCGAGCTTCGCGTGCGGGCCGTCGTGGCTCACGTGCACGACGGTGCCGTCCTGGATGTTGGTGCGCGCGCCGATGCGGATGAAGTTGACGTCGCCGCGGACCACGACGCCGGGCCACAGCGACACGTCGTCGCCGAGCACGACGTCGCCGACGAGCGTCGCGGCGGGATCGACGTACACGCGTTCGCCGACGGTCGGCAGCACGCCGCGCCAGGGGCGGATGGAAGGAATGCCGGGCATCCGGGGATTGTAGCGCCGTGCAGGCGCGCCCCGGGCGCGCTCAGGCGGCGCAGGCGACGCGGAAGGCGTCCGCGACGCGCGCCACGGCGTCGTCGTGCACGTCGAGATGCAGGACCAGGCGGATCGGCCCCGAATCGCCGACCGACGCGCGTAGCTGCCGGCGTTGCAACTGTTCGCGCAAGCCCTGCCGCCGCGCGGCCGGGACGTCGACGAACACCATGTTCGTATGCTGCTCGACGGCGCCGACGCCGGGCAGCGCGCGCAACGCGTCGGCGAGGCGCGCGGCGCGCGCGTGGTCCTCGGCCAGCCGCGCGACGTGGTGGTCGAGCGCGTGCAGCCCCGCCGCGGCGAGGATGCCGGCCTGGCGCATCCCGCCGCCGAGCACCTTGCGCCAGCGCCGCGCGGCCGCGACCAGCGCACCGCTGCCGACCAGCACGGAACCGACCGGCGCGCCGAGCCCCTTCGACAGGCAGACGGACACGCTGTCGAAATGGCGCGTGATGTCGCGCGCCGGGACGTCGCCCGCGACCGCCGCGTTGTAAAGCCGCGCGCCGTCCAGGTGCAGGCCGAGCCCGTGGCGGTCGCACGACGCGCGCGCTTCGGCCAGGTACGCCAGCGGCAGCGGCCGGCCGTGCCAGGTGTCCTCCAGGCACAGCAGGCGCGTGCGGGCGAAGTGCGCATCGTCGGGCTTGATCGCGCGCTCCACCGCGTCGAGCGGCAGCGTGCCGTCGGCGCCCTGCGGGATCGGCTGCGGCTGGATCGAGCCCAGTACCGCCGCGCCGCCGCCTTCGTACTTGTAGGTGTGCGCGTCCATGCCGACGATGTATTCGTCGCCGCGCGCGCAGTGCGCCATCAGCGCGGCGAGGTTCGACTGCGTGCCGCTGGGCAGGAACAGCGCCGCCTCGAAACCGAGGTCGCCGGCGAGGCGGTCCTGCAGCGCGTTGACGGTCGGGTCGTCGCCGTACACGTCGTCGCCGACCTCGGCGGAGAGCATCGCCGCGCGCATGGCGGCGGTGGGCCGGGTGACGGTGTCGCTGCGCAGGTCGGCCCAGGCTTCGCCGGGGCCTCCGCCGGGAGTCGCGTTCGTGTACATGGCCCCATGGTAAGCCGGTTGCGCGGCGCCCGCGCGGGTACACTCCGCCGCATGAAGATCGCCAGCTGGAACGTCAACTCGCTCAACGTGCGCCTGCCGCACCTGCAGCAATGGCTGGCCGAGGCCGCGCCCGACGTGGTCGGCCTGCAGGAGACCAAGCTCGAGGACCTGCGCTTCCCCGACGACGTGCTCGCCGGCCACGGCTACCGCAGCGTGTTCGCCGGGCAGAAGACCTACAACGGCGTCGCGATCCTGGCCAGGGGCCACGCGATCGAGGACGTGCAGGCCGGCATCCCCGGCTTCGACGACGAGCAGAAGCGCGTCATCGCCGCCACCGTCGACGGCGTGCGGATCGTGAACTTCTACGTCGTCAACGGCCAGGAAGTGGGCAGCCCGAAATACGACTACAAGATGCGCTGGCTCGAGGCCGCGCACGGCATGCTGCAGGCGGAACTGGCGAAGCACGAGCGGCTGGTGGTGCTGGGCGACTTCAACATCGCGCCGGCCGACGCCGACGTGCACGACCCGAAGCGCTGGCGCGAGAAGATCATGTGCTCGACGGCCGAGCGCGAGGCGCTGCAGCGCATCCAGGCGCTCGGCCTGCACGACAGCTTCCGCCTGCACAACGACGAGCCGGGCCACCATTCCTGGTGGGACTATCGCCTGCAGGCATTCGACCGCGGCTGGGGCCTGCGCATCGACCTGCTGCTGGTGTCCGACGCGTTGCGCGCGGCGTGCACCGCGGGCGGCATCGACCTCGCGCCGCGACGCCTGGAGCGGCCCAGCGACCACGCGCCGGCGTGGCTCACGCTGGGCTGAACCCAAAAGAAAGGCCCGGCGTCCTGCCGGGCCTTCGCGCTTCCGTGCCGCCCGTCCGGGGGCTGCGTCCCGCTCCTGCGATCCTTCCTCTGTCTTGCTGTCTTGCTGTCTTGCCTGCGGTGTCGCTCAGCGCACGCGGCCGCGACGGAACAGGTTCACGATCGCGAGCAGGATGATCGCGCCGATCAGCGCCGCGATGAATCCCATGATGTCGAAGCCGCCGGCGGCGCCGGTGCTGCCGCCGATGAGCGGCGCGATCAGCCAGCC
>DASTWT010000155.1:0-2089 GCA_035765815.1 Luteimonas sp.
GAGACCAGGCCGTCGGCGCCGGCGAGCATCGCCCGCATCGCGGTCGGATCGTCGCCGCTGAGCACCGCGAAGCCGTCGCCGCGCAGCGGCAGCAGCGCCGCCATGCGCTCGGGCTCGCTGCGCGCTTCCTTGATGCCGACGATGCGCGGATGCCCCGCGAGCGCCGCCGCGGTCTCCGGCAACAGGTCGCAGCCCGTGCGCCCGGGCACGTTGTAGAGCACCACCGGCAGCGCGCCGTCGTCGGCGACCGCGCGGAAATGCGCGTCGAGCCCCGCCTGCGTCGGCCGCACGTACGGCGGCGTCACGACGAGCGCGCCGTCCGCGCCGAGCGCTGCGGCGCGGCGCGTCTGCTCGATGGTTTTCGCGGTGTTCGACTGGCCGGTGCCGGCGATCACCGGGATGGTTCCGCGCGCCGCCTCGATGGCGGTGCGCAGGATCAGTTCGTATTCGGGCTCGAACAGCGCCGGCGCCTCGCCGGTGGAGCCGGCCACGACGAACGCCTGGGTGCCGCCGTCCAGCTGCAGTTGCAGCAGGCGGCGCCAAGCGTCGAGGTCGACCTCCCCGGCCGCCGTGAAAGGCGTCGCCAGGGCGGTGATGCTGCCGGAAAGTCGCAAGCGGGGCTGCTCCGGTGGGGGTCGGCGGTGCCCGGCCGATGTTACTTGCGGCGCCGAAGCGCGGGCAAGTATGCTGGCCTCCGGCCCCGCGCGCCTGCGCCGGGCGCAAGCCCAACGCAACGGACGCCGCCTTGACCGATCCCGATTCCAACCGTCCGTCGCCGAACGAAAACCACCTGCTGATCAACGCCTACACGACGCATCCGCGGTCCCCCCTGCTGGCGGTGACCCGGCGCATCGCCGACAGCGGCTGCAACCTGGTCGACACCCGCCTGGCGACGGTCGGCCGTGACGTGTCCGTGACGGCGCTGGCCACCGGTTCCTGGGACGCGGTGGCCAAGCTCGAGACGATGCTCGGCAAGCTCGAGCGCGACGAGGGCCTGAAGCTGGTGTGGTACCGCACCGGCCCGAAGCCCGTGCAGTCCAACCTGCTGCCCTACGTGATCGAGGTGGTCGCGGCGGACAAGCCCGGCATCCTGTTCCAGCTCGCCGACTTCTTCGACCGCCAGTCGATCACCATCGAGAGCCTGCACTGCTCGCGCTACCGCGCGATGCAGACCGGCGCCGAGATGTTCACCGCGCAGGTCACGATCGGCATCCCGTCGGACATGCACATCGCGGCGCTGCGCGACGACTTCCTCGAGTTCTGCGACCACCTGAACCTCGACGCCATCATGGATCCGATGAAGTTCTGAGGCATCGGCCGGGAGCACGAAGCACACGCATGGTCGCCATCGGAAAGCCGCTACCCAGGACGGTGCTGAAGCTGCCGCTGGCGCTTTCCGGCGGAACGACGGCGACGCTCGGCGACTACGCCGGAAAGTGGCTGGTGCTGTACTTCTACCCGAAGGATTCCACGCCCGGCTGCACCATCGAGGGCCTGGATTTCAACGCGCTGCTGCCGAAACTGCGCAAGGCCGGCGCCGAGGTGCTCGGCGCCTCGCGCGATTCGGTGAAGTCGCACGACAATTTCTGCGCGAAGCAGGGCTTCCGGTTCCCGCTCGCCAGCGACCCCCACGAAGCGCTGTGCAAGGCGTTCGGGGTCATCAAGCCCAAGAAGCTCTACGGCCGCGAGTTCATCGGCGTGGAGCGCAGCACCTTCCTCATCGGCCCCGACGGCGTGCTCCGCAGGGAGTGGCGCGGGGTGAAAGTCCCCGGGCACGCGCAGGCGGTCCTCGACGCCCTCATCCAGGAACAAAAGACGCAATGACGCGCAGCAAGCGGATCTACGTCCTCGACACCAACGTGCTGATGCACGACCCGACGGCGCTGTTCAAGTTCGAGGAGCACGACGTCTACCTGCCGATGCAGGTGATGGAGGAACTCGACAACGCCAAGAAGGGCACGTCGGAAGCCAGCCGCAACGCGCGCCAGGTCAGCCGCTTCCTCAACGAGCTGATCGAGGCCGACCCGAACCACGACGTCACCGACGGCCTGCCGCTGGTGCGGCCGCAGGGCCTGCAGCTGCGCGGCGC
>DASTWT010000156.1:0-7928 GCA_035765815.1 Luteimonas sp.
GCGGCTGAAGATGGAGCCGATCGGCGACGACTTCTACCGCGTGCGCGTGCGCTTCGGCTTCATGGAGACGCCGGACGTGCCGCTGGCGCTGATGCGCTCCTGCGACAAGGGCGGCATCCACTTCGACCCGATGGACACGACGTATTTCGCCAGCCGCGAGACCGTCGTCGCGCGCAAGCGCGGCGGCATGCCGATCTGGCGCGACAAGCTGTTCGCGGTCATGCACCGCAACGCCGCGCCGGCCACGGGCTTCTTCCGCATCCCCGGAAACCGCCTGGTCGAGCTGGGCGCCCAGGTCGAGATTTGAATATAGTGTCCGGGCTTCCCGGGCTTCCTTCCCGGGGCCGAACCCGGCCATGATCCTCTGCGTTCCCAACGTCCTCGGCCCCCAGGAACTGGCGACCGTCCGCGCCGGGCTGCGCGACGCCGGCTTCGCCGACGGCGCGGAGACCGCGGGCTGGTCGGCGCGCGGCGTCAAGAAGAACCTGCAGCTCGCGCCCGGCGCGCCAGGCTACGAGGAGCTGGCGAAGATCGTGTCGCTGGCCTTCATGCGCAACGCCACCCTCATGGCCGCGCTGCTCCCGGCGGCGACCACGCGGGTGCTGTTCAACCGCTACGCCCCCGGCATGGAATACGGGCCGCACGTCGACGCGCCGGTGATGGGCGCGCTGAACAACGCCGTCCGCACCGACATCGCGATCACGATCTTCCTCAACGATCCGGCGAGCTACGAGGGCGGCGAGCTGGTCGCCCGGGTCGACGGCTACGACGGCGAGTTCAAGCTCGAGGCGGGCGCCGCCGTGGCCTACCCGGGCAACACGCTGCACCACGTCCGTCCGGTCGCCAGCGGCACCCGCGACGCGGCCATCCTCTGGGTGCAGAGCCAGGTGCGCGACCCGGCGCGCCGGGCGCTGCTGTGGGACCTGGAGAACGCCAAGCGCCAGGTCTTCGGCCGAGAGGGCAAGAGCGCCACGTTCGACGCGATCGACCGCTCGCTGGCCAACCTCGTGCGCATGTGGGCCGAGGTCTGATGGACGACGAGCGCGTCATCGCCGCGGGCGCGAGCCGCGAGGACGAGGCCGTCGAGGCCTCGATCCGGCCGAAGCGCCTCGACGACTACCTCGGCCAGGCGCCGGTGCGCGAGCAGCTCGCCGTGTACATCGAGGCGGCGAAGCGGCGCGGCGAGGCGATGGACCACGTGCTGATCTTCGGCCCTCCCGGGCTCGGCAAGACCACGCTCAGCCACGTCATCGCCAACGAGCTCGGCGTCGGCCTGCGCGTCACCTCGGGCCCGGTGATCGAGAAGGCCGGCGACCTCGCCGCGCTGCTGACGAACCTGCAGCCGCACGACGTGCTGTTCATCGACGAGATCCACCGCCTTTCCCCCGTCGTGGAGGAAGTGCTGTACCCGGCGATGGAGGATTTCCAGATCGACATCATGATCGGCGAGGGCCCCGCGGCGCGCTCGATCAAGCTCGACCTGCCGCCGTTCACCCTCGTGGGCGCGACCACCCGTGCCGGCCTGCTCACCGCGCCGCTGCGCGACCGCTTCGGCATCGTCCAGCGGCTCGAGTTCTACACCCCGGAGGAACTGGCGCGCATCGTGAAGCGCTCGGCCGGCATCCTCGGCATCGACTGCGCCGACGAGGGCGCCGTCGCCATCGCGCGCCGCTCGCGCGGCACGCCGCGCATCGCCAACCGCCTGCTGCGCCGCGTGCGCGACTACGCGCAGGTGCGCGCGGCGGGCCACATCGACGCGGCGGTCGCCGCGGCGGCGATGGAGATGCTCAAGGTCGACCCGGAAGGCTTCGACGAGCTCGACCGGCGCCTCCTGCGCACGATAGTGGAAGCCTTCGACGGCGGCCCGGTCGGCGTGGAATCGCTGTCGGCCGCGCTGAGCGAGGAACGCGGCACGCTCGAGGACGTGGTCGAGCCCTACCTGATCCAGCAGGGCTTCCTCGTGCGCACCGCGCGCGGCCGGATGGCCACGCCGAAGGCCTACCAGCACCTCGGCCTGCGCCCGCGCGGCCCGGCGGCGCCCCAGCTGTTCGACGGCGCGCCCGGCAGCGGCGCGCCTTAACGCATGTTCAGCCACCCGATACGCGTCTACTGGGAAGATACCGACGCCGGTGGCGTGGTCTACCACGCGCAGTACCTGGCGTTCCTGGAGCGCGCCCGCAGCGAGTGGATGCGCGCGCTGGGCGGCGGCCAGGACGCGATGCGCCGCGAGCACGACCTGGTCTTCGTCGTGCGCGCGATGCAGGTGGACTTCCGCAAGCCGGCGCGCCTGGACGACGTGCTGTCGGCCACGGTGGCGCTGCGCGAATGCCGCGGCGCCAGCCTGGTCATGGCGCAGGACATCCGCCGCGGCGACGAGCTGCTGCTGGACGCCAGGGTGCGGATCGCGTCGCTCCGCGCCGGCACGTTCAAGCCGCGGCCGATCCCGGAACCGCTGTACCGACGACTCAAGGCCCTGGAGGCAAGCGACTGATGCAGCAGCCCATCGAACCCACCGCCGGCGCCGCCGCGCACAACGGCATCGACATGCTCGCGCTCGTGCTGCATGCGAGCCTCCCGGTGCAGCTGGTGATGCTGCTGCTCCTGTTCGGCTCCGTCGCCTCGTGGGTGATCATCTTCCGCAAGAAGCGCGTGCTCGATCGCGCCGAGCGCGAGGCCGACAGCTTCGAGGAGCGGTTCTGGTCGGGCGCCGAGCTGTCCAAGCTGTATTCGGGCGCTACCGAGCGCAACCGCGACATCGGCGGCCTCGAGGCGATCTTCGAGGGCGGTTTCCGCGAATTCAACCGTACCCGGCAGCGCCGCAGCGCCGACAGTCGCGTGCCGCTCGAGGGCGCGCAGCGCGCGATGCGCGCGTCCGCCTCGCGGGAGCTCGACGGTCTCGAACGCAACCTCGAATTCCTGGCCAACGTCGGCTCGATCAGCCCCTACGTCGGCCTGTTCGGCACGGTGTGGGGCATCATGGTCTCGTTCCAGGGCCTGGCGAACGTGCGCGAGGCGACCATCGCCACCGTCGCGCCCGGCATCTCCGAGGCGCTGATCGCCACCGCGATGGGCCTGTTCGCGGCGATCCCCGCGGTCTGGGCGTACAACCGCTTCGCCACGCGGGTGGAGCGCATGTCGGTGCGCTACGACACCTTCTCCGAGGAGTTCTCCTCGATCCTGCAGCGGCAGGCGCACGCGGACGAGGCCTGACATGGCCGTCACCGCAACCGGAAGGCGCATCCGCAAGCGCAAGCTCAAGGCCGACATCAACGTCGTGCCCTACATCGACGTGATGCTGGTGCTGCTGATCATCTTCATGGTCACCGCGCCGCTGCTGAATCTCGGGGTGGACGTGAAGCTGCCGCAGGTCGCCGCGGCGACGGTCGAGCAGCCGAAGCAGCAGGTGGTGGTGCAGGTCGGCGAGGACGGCGCGCTGTCGCTGATCCAGCGCGACGAGACCGGCGCGACCAGCAAGGTGTCGCTCGACGAGGAGGCGCTGATCGCGCGCGTGGGCGCGTTCCGCGCCAACAACCCGCAGCTCGTGGTGTTCGTCGCCGGCGACGGCGCGGTGCGCTACGACGCCGTGCTGCGCGTGCTGCAGCGCCTGCGCAGCGAGGCGAAGGTCGACCGGGCGACGCTGCTGACGCAGTCGCCGGAGACGCCGGCAAGGTGAGGGAAACCCGCGCCGACACCCGCGTTGCGGTCGTGGGCGCGCTGGCGCTGCACGCGCTGCTGTTCGCGCTGCTGTTCGTCGGCATGTGGTGGACGCGGACGGCCGCGCCGGTCTCCGCGGCCGGGCCGGAGATCGAGGCCGACCTGGTGGATCCGAACGCCCTCGCGGCCCCGCTGCGGCGCGCGCTGGACGCGCCGGCGCGGACCGAGCCCGAGCCTGCGCCGCCGGAACCGGAACCCGTCGCGCCGCCCCCGCAGCCGCTGCCCGAACCGCGCCCCGAGGATTCGCAGGTCGCGCCCCAGCCGCAGGCGCAGGCACCGGTGCCCGTGCCCGACACCCGCGAGCAGGAGCGCGTGGAGCGGGAAGCCGAGGCCGCGCGCCAGGCCGCCCGCGAGCAGGAGGAGAAGCGCCGCCAGGAGCAGGTCGACCTGACCGAGCGCAAGCGCCAGGAAGAGGCCGAGAAGAAGCAGCGCCTCGCGCAGCAGCAGGCGCAGCAGCAGGAGATCGCCCGCAAGCTGGAGAAGATCCGCGCCGAGCGCGAGAAGGCGAAGAAGGCCGCCGACCTCGCCGAGCAGAAGCTCAGGCAGCTCGCCGACGCGCAGGCGAAGGCGGCGCAGCCGGCGGCCTCGACCGCCGCGCCGCCGCCGGGCAACAACGGCGCCGACGACGGCCTGCTGGCCCGCTACAAGGCCGCGCTCAACGCGGCCATCGTCCAGAACTGGACCCGTCCGGACACCGTCCCGCTCGGCCAGAGCTGCCGCATCGTCATCCGCCAGGTCCCGGGCGGCACCGTCATCAGCGCCAAGGTCGACCCCAGCTGCCCCTACGACGCCCTCGGCCGACGCTCGGTCGAAGCGGCGGTGCTGAAGGCCAACCCGTTGCCCTACGCGGGCTTCGAGCCGGTCTTCGCGCGCGATCTGGTGCTCAACTTCACCGCCCAGGATCGCTGACGATCGGCGCCTGTTCGCGCTATGGTGCGGCTCCATTCATCTTTGAGCCGCCGTTCACGGCCAAGCTGTTAAGTATTCAGGCTTTGAACGGAAATCCCGACCGATGCCCTCACCGCCGCGCCGGCTCCGCGCCGTCCTGATCCGCTGCTTCATGGTCCTGCTGGCCGCCGCGCCGCTGCTGGCGATGGCGCAGGAAAAGCCGCTGGAACTGGACATCGTCGGCGGCAACGCGGCGGCGCTGCCGATCGCGGTGGTGCCGATGCCCTACCAGGGCGGCGCGACGGCCCCGGAGACCGACGTGGCGGGCATCGTCCGCGCCGACCTGGACCGTTCCGGCCAGTTCCGCAGCCTGCCCGAGAACCAGCTGGTGCAGCGGCCGACCACCGGCGCCGAAGTCGATTACCCGGCGTGGCGGCTGCTGAAGCAGGATTACCTGGTCGTCGGTCGCGTGCTCGACGCCGCGGACGGCGGCTACCGGGTGGAGTACGAACTGTTCGACGTCGCGAAGCAGGAGCGCCTGCTCGGGTTCGCGATGACCGCGCGCGCGAACGCGATGCGCGACGTGGCGCACCAGGTCGCCGACGCGATCTACGAGAAGATCCTCGGCGTGCGCGGTGCCTTCTGGACCCGCATCGCCTACGTCACCGCCACCGGCGTGGGCAGGGGCAGCCGCTATGCGCTGATGGTCGCCGACTCAGACGGCTGGAATCCGCAGACCGTGGTCCGCTCCGGCGAGCCGCTGCTGTCGCCGTCGTGGAGCCCGGACGGGCGCAAGCTGGCCTACGTCAGCTTCGAGCGCGGCAATTCGTCGATCTACATCCAGGACATCGCCACCGGCGCGCGCGAGCTGGTCGCCAGCTTCCGCGGCATCAACGGCGCGCCCGCGTTCTCGCCCGACGGCAGCCGCCTCGCGCTGACGCTGTCGAAGTCCGGCAATCCCGAGATCTACGTGATGGACCTCGGCAGCAAGGCGCTGACCCAGGTCACCAACCAGTTCGGCATCGACACCTCGCCGGCCTGGAGCCCCGACGGCGCGAGCCTGTACTTCACCTCCGACCGCAGCGGCAAGCCACAGATCTACCAGGCGTCCGCGAGCGGCGGCGGCGCCACGCGCATCAGCTTCCAGGGCAACTACAACGCCGACCCCGTGGTCTCGTGGGACGGCAAGAAGATCGCCACCACGCAGGGCAACGGCAACGTGTACCGCATCGCGCTGCTCGACCGCAGCCTCGGTTCGCCGCGCTGGAGCCTGCTGTCGCCCGGCTCGCTGGACGAATCGCCGAGCTTCGCGCCGAACGCGGCGATGCTGCTCTACGCGGCGAAGGAAGGCGGGCGCGGCGTGCTGTACGCCGTCTCCGCCGACGCGCGCGTGCGCCAGCGCCTGGTGCTCGCCGACGGCGACGTGCGCGAGCCGGCGTGGGGGCCGTACCGCGCGAGGCGCTGACCAGACTCTGGCCGGCGGCAACCCATCGCCGACGGCCGCAGGGGTAGTTCCAAACATCCGCTCAACGACGAGGAAGAAGCGATGAACAACACCACCCGCATCATGCTCGCGGCGCTCATGTGCACCGCGGCCGTGGCCTGCTCCAAGAAGGTCAAGGAAGCCCCGCCGGCCGAAACGCCGGTCGAGACGCCGCCGGCCGCCACCGAGCCCGCGCCGTCCAACGGCATGTACACGCCGGCCGACCTGGACACCGACGCCTGCCTGCGCACCCGCGTCATCTACTTCGATTTCGACCAGGATGCGCTGCGTCCGGAGTTCCAGCAGGCGATGGCGTGCCACGCCAAGTACCTGCGCGACCGCCCGTCCTCGCGCATGACCCTGGAAGGCAACGCCGACGAGCGCGGCAGCCGCGAGTACAACATGGGCCTGGGCGAGCGCCGCGGCAACGCCGTGTCCTCCGCGCTGCAGGCCAACGGCGGCAACGCCAGCCAGGTCAACGTGGTCAGCTACGGCGAGGAGCGCCCGACCTGCACCGAGTCCAGCGAGGACTGCTGGGCGAAGAACCGCCGCGTCGAGATCGTGTACACCGAAAAGTAAGGTCCGATCGCGGATCCGGGACGGGGCCCTTGGGCGGCCCCGTTCCCGGGGGCTTAAGGCAGCGGCGATCCCGCTGCCTTATTCTTTTCCGGACTTCGCCACATTCCCATGGAGCGGCCATGAACATCCGCGTTCCCGCACTGGCGGTTTCCCTGGCCCTGCTGGCGTTCGCGCCGGCCGCCTCCGCGCAGCGCGCCAGCCTCGCCGAACGCGTCGCCGCGCTCGAGCAGCGGGCGGCGACCGACCAGGGCAACGTCGACCTGCTCAACCAGGTCACGGCGCTGAAATCCGAGGTCCAGGCGCTGCGCGCGCAGATCGAGGAGCTGCAGCACCAGCAACAGCAGGCGGACGAGGCCGGCCGCAACCAGTACCTCGACCTGGACGGGCGCCTCAACCGCCTCGAGGGCGGCACGGTCGCCGCGCCGCCGACGCCAGCGGGCGCGGGCGCCGCGGTGGCGCCGCCGCCTCCCGCGGCCGCGCCGCGCGCGCCGGCTGCCGGCGCCACGGCTGCGGCGCCGCCGCCGGCCCCAGTTGCCGCCGGCGACGCCGAACGCGCCGCCTACGAGGCCGCGTTCGACCGCCTCAAGGCCGGGCGCTACGACGAGTCGGCGCGCGCGTTCCAGCAGTTCCTCGGCCAGTTCCCGGACGGCGCGCTCACGCCCAACGCCGTATACTGGCTGGGCGAGAGCTACTACGCCACCCAGAACTACGAGCTCGCAGCGCAGCAGTTCCGATCCCTGCTCGAGCGCTTCCCCGCGCACGACAAGGCGGCCGGGGCGATGCTGAAGCTGGCGTTGTCCCAGTACGGCATGGGCCAGCAGGACGCCGCCGAGGCCACGCTGGCGCAGGTGGTGCGCAGCTACCCGGGCACCGATGCCGCGCGCACCGCGCAGGACCGGCTGCAGGCGATGCGGCTGACGTCCGCGCGCTGACCCACCGGCAACGGCCCCGGCAGGTCCGGGGCGGTAAAATGGCGCCATGAGCACCGTCGCCCCCGAAGCGGCCGCCGCCGCGACGGCGGCGGACCGGCTCCGCATCACCGAGATCTTCCTGTCGCTGCAGGGCGAGGCCCGCGACGCCGGCTGGCCGACCGTGTTCGTGCGCCTGACCGGCTGCCCCCTGCGCTGCGGCTACTGCGACACCGCCTACGCCTTCCACGGCGGCGAGTGGCGCGACATCGACGCGATCCTCGCCGAGGTCGCCGCGCACGGCGTGCGCCACGTTTGCGTGACCGGCGGCGAGCCGCTGGCGCAGAAGCGCTGCG
>DASTWT010000157.1:0-6719 GCA_035765815.1 Luteimonas sp.
CGCAACCATGGACGACGTCGGCGAGCGCTTCGCGGAAGTGATGGTCAATCCGGACAAGGCCGATGCGGCACGTGCGCTCAAGCCGTTGTACGAACGCCAGGTCTTCGGCAAGTCCATCTTCCTGTTCGACGGTGCCGACAAGGCGCGCCTGGCCGAACTCGGCGAACTGCATAAACCGAGCGTTGCGGACCTGTTCGTCGCGACCATGAAAGGAACGTACGCATGAACGCCAGCACCATGAACCCGATTACCGCAACCAGCAAATTCCTCTGGCAGGTCAAGCGCGAATACTGGGAACACCGCGGCGGATTCCTGTGGACGCCGCTGATCATCGCGCTGGTCATGCTGGCCTTCATGGCGATGGGCCTGATCACCGCCGAATTCACCGCGCACCAAAACGGTTTCACCTTGAACGGCATCCATCTCGATCAACTGACGAGCCACATCGATGCCGACGCGATGGCAAAATTCCAGGGCGCGCTCGACGTTGGCCTGATCACGATGGGCATGCCGATCCGCATCGCCCTGTTCGTGGTCGTGTTCTTCTACGCGCTCGGTGCGCTGTACAACGACCGTGCCGACCGCAGCGTGCTGTTCTGGAAATCGCTGCCGCTGTCCGACCGCGAGACCGTGCTGTCGAAGGCGACGAGCGCGCTGCTGGTCGCGCCGCTGGTGGCCACCGTCGCCGCGCTCGCGACGATGATCGGCTTCCTGGTCGTCGCCAGCGGCGTGGTCCTGCTGCACGGCGGCAACCCCTACAAGCTGCTGTGGGGCCCCGGCAGCCCGCTGACGCTCACCGCCGAGATCCTCGCCACCGTGCCGGTGTACGCGGTGTGGGCGCTGCCGACGGTCGGCTGGCTGATGCTCTGCTCGGCCTGGGCGAAGAGCAAGCCGTTCCTGTGGGCGATCATGATCCCGGTGTTCTCCGGCATCTTCGTCGCGATGTTCGACCTGATGCAGCTGTTCGACCTGGACACCGGCTGGTACTGGAGCAACATCGTGGGCCGCGCGCTGGCCGGCGTGCTTCCCGGCAACTGGCTGGTGATGGGCGGCCACTCGGGCTACGTCCACGTCGACAGCGTGACCCAGGCGCTGTCCCCCGCCACGGCCTGGGCGAGCCTCGCCGCCCCCGGCGCCTGGCTCGGCGCGATCGCGGGCATCGCGATGATCTTCGGCGCGATCCGCCTGCGCCGCTGGCGCGACGACAACTGACCGACCACGACCGCACCGATACCCACGAGGACAAGAAGATGACGAACGCCCGCATGCTCGCCGCCGCCCTCTCCCTGGCCCTGTCGCTGCCGATGGCGGCGCAGGCGGCGCTGCCCTCCGACCGCAGCACCCCAGGCGAAGACATGGAGCGCGACCTCGCCGATGCGCGCAAGGAAGTGCGCGCCGACCTCGCCAAGGCCCGCCAGGACCTCATGACCGAGAACCTGACCCTGGGGCACGGCTTCAACTTCGGCCGGCACGCGGCGAAGCCCGGCGACGACCGCGATCTCCCCGAGGCCGAAATCACCGTCGACGGCGACTTCCTGGTCGACGGCAAGGCGCAGGCGATCGACGCCGCGCAGCGCCGGCAGCTGCTCGCCTACCGCAAGCAGGTGGTCGACATCGCGCTCGACGGCGTCGAGGCCGGCCAGGTCGCCGCGGACGCCGCGCTGGACGCGGTCGGCGGCTCCTGGGTCTCGATCATGTTCAACGCCATGACCGGGCGCCTCGAGCGCAGGGTCGAAAGCGCGGTGAAGCAGCACATCGAGCCGATGGTGGCCGGCATCTGCCGCCAGCTGCCGGCGGTGATGGATTCGCAGCAGCGGCTCGCCGCGTCCCTGCCCGCGTTCCGGCCCTATGCGGACCTGGAGCAGCGCGACATCGACGACTGCGAGAGCGACCTGCGCCAGGATTTCGCGTCGAACTGACCCGGGAGGCCACATGAACACCACCACGCTACGCACCGGCACCATCGCGCTCGTGCTCGCCGTCCTGCCCCTGGCCGGCGCGTGCAGCCGCCACGACAACGATGCCGCGGCCCAGGCCGCGGTGGACGCGAAGCCCGCCGAGACCCACACCGCCATCGGCAAGGTCGTCGCCCGCGAGATCGAGAAGGCGCGCGTCGAGCTGCGCAAGGGCAACATCGGCATCGGCGGCAATGGCGTGGACGTCGACATCAACGGCCACCACTACGGCCGCAAGGGCGGGCACGACGATCGCCCGCGCGCCGAGATCAGCCCCGCCGGCGACCTGCTGGTGGACGGCAAGACGGTCGCGGTGACGCCCGCGCAGCGCGCGCTGCTGCTCGAATACCGCGGCGAGGTGCTCGACATCGCCGAAGCCGGCATGACCATCGGCGCCAAGGGCGCGGACATCGCGGGCGACGCGATCGGCGGTGCCATCGGCGCCATCTTCAGCGGCGACACCAAGGAGATGGAGCAACGCGTGGAAGCCAAGGCCGAGAAGCTGAAGCAGGACGCCAAGGTCCTCTGCGGCCGTCTGCCGGCCATGATGGCGACGCAGCAGAAGCTCGCCGCGTCGCTGCCGGCGTTCAAGCCCTATGCGACGATGACCCAGGAAGACATCGACGACTGCGCCGACGACATCGACGACAAGGGCGTGTGGTCGAAATGATGCAGCTGCTGCCTCGCCGGTTCGCCCTGCTCGCGGCGCTCGTGGCGCTTCCATTGGTTGGAAGCGCCCGGCCGCAGGCTCTGGCCCGGGCCCAGGCCGCCACGGCGGCGCCCGAGCCGGTCGCCAGCGTGCTGTTCCTCGGCAGCTACCACATGGCCAACCACGACCTCGACGTGCACAACACGCACGCCGACGACGTGCTGGCGCCAAGGCGGCAGGGGGAAATCGCCGAGGTCGCACGCCTGGTCGAGCGCTATCGGCCGACCAGGGTGATGGTGGAAACGCGGCCGGCGTCGCAGGCGCGGCTCGACGCGGAGTTCGCCGCGTCCTGCCGCGGCGATCGCCCGCTCGGTCGCGACGAGATCGAACAGCTCGGCTACCGCATCGCCTGCGACATGGGCCTGTCCGGCGTGACCGGCGTGGACTGGAACGAGCTCGGCCCGGTCGCCGCCGAATCCAGCGTCGACTACCTCGCCGCGATCGAGCGCCACGGGCAGCAGGCCCAGCGCGAACGCGACATGTCCGCCGGCAATGCGCAGGCCGCGGAGGACCAGGCCGTGCTCGACAACGGCACCATCGGCGACATGCTCCGGCACCTCAATTCCCCGGCCTGGCTGGCGGCCAACGGCCGCGCCTACTTCCGCATCGGCCTGTACGGCACCGCCGACGATCCGGCCGGCGCGAACTGGGTGATGCTGTGGCACGGCCGCAACCTGATGATCTTCGACAACATCGTGCGCAACACCGCGCCCGGCGACCGCGTGCTGGTGGTCTACGGCGCCGGCCACGGCAACCTGCTGCGGCAGTACGCCGGCGAATCGGGCTTCTACCGGGTGGAAGACACCGTGCGCTGGCTGACGGACGCGCCCTAGCCCTTCTTCGCGGCCGGCCCTTCCGCGCCGTGGATCCCGCCGCGGGTGAGCGCCGCGGGATCGAGCAATGCCTTCAGTTCCGTCGCCGCCAGGCCGCTGTCCTCGAGCGCGACGTCGAACACCGGCCGTCCTTCCTTGTACGCGCGCTTGGCGATCGCCGCCGCCCGCTCGTAGCCGATGATCGGGTTCAGCGCCGTCACCAGGATCGGATTGCGGTCCAGCGCGCGCGCGACGTTGTCGCCGCGCACGCGCAGCCCCGCGATCGAGCGGTCGGCGAGCAGGCGCATCGCGTTCGACAGCAGCCCGATCGAGTCGAGCAGGTCGCTCGCGATCAGCGGCAGCATCACGTTGAGCTGGAAGTTGCCGCTGGCGCCGGCGACGGTGACCGCGGCGTGGTGGCCCATCACCTGCGCGCACACCATGCACGTCGCTTCGGCGATCACGGGGTTCACCTTGCCCGGCATGATCGAAGAGCCAGGCTGCAGCGCGGGCAGTTCGACTTCGCCCAGCCCCGCGAGCGGCCCGGAATTCATCCAGCGCAGGTCGTTGGCGATCTTCATCAGCGCCACCGCCAGCGCGTTGAGCTGGCCCGACAGCTCGACCGCGTCGTCCTGCGACGCCAGCCCCTCGAACTTGTCCGCGGCCGACTCGAATCGCGTGCCCGACAGCGTCGACAGCGCCTTCGCCATGGCCTTGCCGAAGCGCGGGTCGGCGTTGATGCCGGTGCCGATCGCGGTGCCGCCGATCGGCAGGCGCCGCACGCGCCTGAGCGCGTCTCCGATGCGCGCTTCCGCCGAAGCGAGCTGCGACGCCCAGGCGCCGAACTCCTGGCCGAAGGTCAGCGGCATCGCGTCCATCAGGTGGGTGCGCCCGGTCTTGGGCACGCGCGCGAGGCTGCGTGCGCGGCGCTCGATCGTGCGGCGCAGGTGCTTCAGCGCGGGAAGCAGGTCCTCGACGACGGCCAGCTGCGCCGAGACCCGGATCGCTGTCGGTACCACGTCGTTCGAGCTCTGGCCGAGGTTGACGTCGTCGTTCGGGTGCACCGGGCGCCCGAGCGCGCGCGCGGCCAGCGTCGCGACCACCTCGTTGGCGTTCATGTTGCTCGAGGTGCCGGAACCGGTCTGGTACACGTCGATCGGGAAATGCGCGTCGTGCTCGCCGGCGGCGACCGCGATCGCCGCCTTGCGGATCGCCGCGGCGCGGTTGCGCGGCAGCAGCCCGAAGCCCGCGTTGACCTCCGCGGCGGCCGCCTTCACCAGCCCGAGGGCGCGGATGAAGTCGCGCGGCATCGGTCGCCCGGACACGGGGAAGTTCTCCACCGCCCGCTGGGTCTGCGCCCCCCAGAGGGCGTCGGCCGGCACCTGCAGTTCGCCCATGCTGTCGTGTTCGATGCGGAAGCCGTTCGTGCGCCTGGCCATTCGCCTGCCTCCTCGGTGCCTGCGGCGAGGATAGCGCCGCCAGCGTCTGGAATTGCAGCGTTTAGAATGGATGCCCCCTGCCCCGCCCCCGGCCGCCCGCCATGTCCGAAGCCCAGCTGCTCGCCCTGTCCCCGCTCGACGGCCGCTACGCCGCCAAGGTCGACGCGCTGCGGCCGGTTTTCTCGGAATACGGCCTGGTCCGCGCCCGCGTCCGGGTCGAAGTGGAATGGCTGCTGGCGCTGGCCGCCGAGCCGGGCATCGCCGAGCTGGCGCCGTTCGCCGCGCCCGCCGTCGCCCGCCTGCGCGCGCTCGCCGACGGCTTTTCGGTTGCCGACGCGGCGCGGGTGAAGGAGATCGAGCGGACCACCAACCACGACGTCAAGGCGGTCGAATACTTCCTCAAGGAGCGCCTGCAGGACGACGCCGAACTGGCGCCCGCGCTCGAATTCGTGCACTTCGCCTGCACCAGCGAGGACATCAACAACCTGTCCTACGCGCTGATGCTGGCCGAAGGCCGCGAGCGCATCCTGTCGCCGAAGCTCGACGAGCTCATCGCGAAGCTGCGCGCCATGGCGCACGAGCACGCGGCGCTGCCGATGCTCTCGCGCACCCATGGCCAGACCGCCTCGCCGACCACCGTCGGCAAGGAGCTGGCGAACGTGGTCGCGCGCCTGGAGCGCCAGCGCGCGGTTCTGGCCGCGCTGCCGATGCCCGGCAAGATCAACGGGGCCGTCGGCAACTACAACGCGCACGTCGCGGCCTATCCCGACATCGACTGGCCCGCGTTCTCGCGCCGCTTCGTCGAATCGCTGGGGCTGTCCTGGCAGCCTTACACCACGCAGATCGAGCCGCACGACGGCATCGCCGAACTGTGCGACGCGATGAAGCGCATCGACACCATCTGCGTCGACCTGTGCCGCGATGCCTGGGGCTACATCTCGCTCGGCTACTTCCGGCAGGCGGTGAAGGCGGGCGAAGTCGGGTCCTCGACCATGCCGCACAAGGTGAACCCGATCGATTTCGAGAACGCCGAGGGCAACTTCGGCGTCGCCAACGCGCTGTTCGAGCACTTCGCGGCCAAGCTGCCGGTGAGCCGCTGGCAGCGCGACCTCACCGATTCCACCGTGCTGCGCGCGCTCGGCACCGCGTTCGGGCACGCGCTGGTCGGCTTCGATGCGCTGCTGCGCGGCCTGGGCAAGCTCTCGGCGAACCCGGAGCGCCTCGCCGCCGACCTCGACGCCGCCTGGGAGGTGCTGGCCGAAGCCGTGCAGACGGTGATGCGCCGCCACGGCCTGCCCAATCCCTACGAGCAGCTCAAGGCGCTGACCCGCGGCCAGGGCATCACCGCCGAATCGATGCGCGCGTTCGTGGCCGGGCTCGACCTGCCGGCCGACGCGAAGCAGCGCCTGCTCGACCTGACGCCCGCGACCTACACCGGCCTCGCCGCCGGCCTGGCCGCGGACGCCTGACCGCCATGGCGACGCGCAGGCGCAGGGCGGGCGCGAAGCCACCGATCGAAGCGGATGCCGCGGCGCTGCCGCCGCTCGGGATGCCCGCCGCGGAATTCCTGCGCGACTACTGGCAGAAGCGACCGCTGCTGATCCGCAACGCGTTCCCCGGTTTCGTGTCGCCGATCAGCCCCGAGGACCTCGCCGGCCTCGCGTGCGAGGAACTCGCGCTCTCGCGCATCGTCGCCCACGACCGCGCGCGCGACGCCTGGCAGTTGCGCACCGGCCCGTTTCCCGAGGACCTGTTCCCGTCGCTGCCCGACCACGACTGGACGCTCCTGGTGCAGGACGTGGAC
>DASTWT010000158.1:0-3573 GCA_035765815.1 Luteimonas sp.
CGCGCCTGCCAGCTCTTCAGGCACAGGTTCGTCCAGCCCAGCAGCGCGACCGCCAGCGCCGCGCACGAGACGAGCCAGGCCGGCCAGCCGATGCCGGGGCTGCTGCCGAGCGCCTGCAGCGCCGCGGCCAGCGCCAGCATCGCGGCGCCGCCGAGCAGGACCGCGGTGAACGCCGGCCGCGTCGCCGAGACCTGGGTCGCGGTGAGCCGCGCGCGATCCTCGGGCTCCAGGCCGTGCAGCCACTGCCGTCCCCACGGCGCGCCGGGCACGCGCAGGCGGCCGCCGCGCGACGGCATCCGGCGTTCCGCCGCCGTGGCGGGGCGGCCGTGGATGTCGTCGGCGTCGGACATCGGCCCGCGTTTACTGCGTCCCGCCGCCCAGGTGCGCGCGCAGCCAGGCGTTGACGGTGTCGTGCCAGAGCAGGCTGTTGGCGGGCTTGAGCACCCAGTGGTTCTCGTCCGGGAAGGTCAGGAACTTCGACTCGATGCCCTTGCGCTGCAGCGCGGTGAACGCCGCGATGCCCTGGTCGATCGGGATGCGGAAGTCCTTCGCGCTGTGCACGACGAGCATCGGCACGCGCCAGTCCTTGACGTGGTTCACCGGGTTGAACTTCTCGTAGCCTTCCGGGTTGTCGTACGGCGTGCCGCCGTTCTCCCACTCGCTGAACCAGAGTTCCTCGGTGGCGTAGCCCATGATGCGGTTGTCGAACACGCCGTCGTGGTCGACCAGGCACTTCCACGCGCCGGACGCGGGCGTGTTCCACACGCCGGCGATCCAGTAGACCATGTAGCCGCCGTAGCTGGCGCCGAGCGCGCAGGCGTTGCCGCCGTCGAGGAACTTGTACTGCTCCTGCGCCGCGGCCCAGCCCTTCTGCAGGTCCTCGAGCGGACGGTCGCCCCAGTGCTGGCTGATCGCGTCGGTGAACGCCTGGCCGTAGCCGGTGCTGCCGTGGAAATCGATCATCACCACGGCGTAGCCCTGGCCCGCGTACGTCTGCGGGTTCCAGCGATAGCTCCAGCCGTCGCCGAAGCTGCCCTGCGGGCCGCCGTGGATCAGGAACGCGACCGGGTAGCGCTTGCCTTCCTCGTAGTTCCAGGGCTTCACGACGTAGCCGTGCACGGTGTCGTCGTTCCAGCCCTTGAACGAGAACTGCTCGTAGTCGCCCCACTTCACGTCTGGCAGCATGTCGCCGGCGCTGGGCGTGATCGCGCGCTCCGGCGCGCCGCCGAGGCCGCCGGTGAACACCTGCGCGCCGCTCTTCATCGAGTTGCGGGTGAACGCGACCGTCGGACCTGCGATCGAGAAGTCGCCGATGCTGCCGTTGCCGATCGCCTTCGTCGCCTTGCCGGTGGCGATGTCGACCGCGAACACGGGATGCTCGCCCATGTCCTGCGCGTTCGCGTAGATCGTGCGGCCGTCGGCGGAGAGCACGATGTTGTCGGCCGAGCGGTCCCACTGCGGATCGATCTCGCGCACCTTGCCGCTGGCGAGGTCCATCGCCATCAGGCCGAAGCGGTCGGCCTCGAAGCCGGGGCGCTTCATCGCGCGGTAATACAGCGTCTTGCCGTCCTTGCTGAACACCGGGCCCGCGTCCCAGGCCTTGTTCGCGGCGGTGAGGTTGGCGGCCTTGCCCTTGCCGTCGGTGCCCAGGCGGTACAGGTCGAAGTTGGTCGAACGCGGCTCCTCGGCGTTCGACAGGCGCGCGCTCACGACGACCGACTTGCCGTCGGGCGCCCAGGCGAGGTCGGACAGGTCGCCGAAGGGCTTCGACGGCACGTCGGCGACGAGGTCGGCGCCGAGCAGCGTGGCGGCCGTCGTCGGCTTCGCGCCCGCGGCCGGGAGCGCCGCGGCGAACACGCGGTTGAGCGAGCCGTCCGCCCAGGTGTCCCAGTGGCGGATGAAGATGCGGTCGTAGACCGTGCCGCTGGACTTCGGCTTGTCGTCGAAGCGCTTGCGGCTGCAGGCCATGTCGCCGGCGCAATCCGGGAACGCCGCTGCGGCGAACGCGATGCGCTGGCCGTCCGGCGACAGCACGAAGCCGTCGACGTCGAGCGCGAAGTCGGTCAGCTGCACCGGCTGGCCGCCGGCGACCGGGATCGCGTACAGCTGCGAGCTGCCGTTCTTGCCGCTGAGGAAGTACACCGACCTGCCGTCCTTCGAGAACGCCGGCGAGTTCACGTTCCAGCCTTCCGGCGTCAGCCGCGCCGGCGGCGCCGCGTCGCGCGCGAACAGGTCCTCGATCCACAGCGAAGTGCTGGCCTTGCCCGTGTCCATGTCGACGGTGCGCTTCGCGAAAACGACCTTGCGGCCGTCGGGCGAGAGCACGGGCGAGGAATAGCGGTCCATCGACACCAGGTCGCTGGCCTGGAAACCGCGCGCGGCGAGCGCGAGCGAAGGCAGCGACAGCAGCAGTGCCGCGGGAAGGATGGCGTGGCGGAGCTTCATGGCTTTCACGGGGATCTGTCCTCTTGCTTCAACTGTCGTTGCAATCGCGTCGCGCGTTCGCGGCGGCCGTCACATCGGGCCCGGCTCGGCCTCGCCCAGCGCGCGCTTCGCCCCGCTGCGGAACAGCAGCCAGCCGACGACGACGAGCACCGCCAGGCCGACGACCTGGCCGAACTGGAACTGCTCCGGCAGGGCCAGCACGTCGGCGCGGCCGCTGGCCACGATCGGGATCGCGATCAGGATGCCCATCAGCGCCTCGCCGGTGATCAGGCCGGCCGAGAACAGCGTGCCCGGGCGATGGATGCGGTCGCGCGCGTCCTCGTCGTCCGGGTGCACGCCCTTGCTGCGCTCGACCAGGTGCGCGAGCAGGCCGCCGAGGAAGATCGGCACCATCAGCTCCAGCGGCAGGTAGATGCCGATCGCCGCGGCCAGCACCGGCACGCGGAAGCGCGAGCCGCGCGCCTTGAGCCAGGCGTCGAACGCGATGGTGAGCGCGCCGATGCCGGCGCCGATCGCGATCATGCCCCAGGGCAGCTTGCCGCCGAACATGCCGTTCGCGACCGAAGCCATCAGCGTCGCCTGCGGCGCCGCGAGCGAATTCGGGTGTTCCGGCGTCGGCGGGCCGATGCCGTAGGCCTGCGACAGCAGGTTCAGCACCGGCGCCATGATCAGCGCGCAGGAGAAGGCGCCGATCGCCAGCATCAGCTGCTGCTTCCACGGCGTCGCGCCGACGAGGTAGCCCGCCTTCAGGTCCTGCAGGTTGTCGCCACCGACCGCGGCCGCGCAGCACACCACCGCGCCGATCATGATCGCGGCCACGGCGCCGATCGGCGAGCCGCGGCCGAGCAGCAGCACCAGCACGACGGATGCGAACAGGATGGTCGCGATGGTGATGCCGGACACGGGATTGTTCGACGAGCCGACCAGGCCGGCGAGGTACGCGGAGACCGACACGAACAGGAAGCCCGCGACGATCATGATGATCGTCATCGGCACGCTCACCGCCCACTGGTGCACGATCGCCTGGTACAGCAGCGCCAGCGGCACGACGAACGCGACCAGCGCGACGAGCATCCACATCATCGGCAGGTCGCGCTCGGTCTCGGCCACGATCTTGCCGGTGCCCTT
>DASTWT010000159.1:0-4567 GCA_035765815.1 Luteimonas sp.
GCGCCGTTCGGCCCGGAATGGATCCCGTACGCGCGTTCGTTCTACGTCGCCGACGCGATGGGCCTGGTCGGCAAGACCCACACCGCGCTGTTCCACGCCATCCACATCGCGCAGACGCTGCCGGGCGAGGGCAAGAAGCCCGACGAGAACGCCGTCGCCGCCTGGTACGGCCAGTACGGCGCCGACCCGAAGCAGTTCCTCGCCGACATGCACAGCTTCGGCACCGAGGCGAAGATCAAGCGCGGCCAGCAGTTCATGGTCCGCACGCAGGTCGGCGGCACGCCGACCCTCGTCGTCGACGGCAAGTACCGCGTGCTCGGACGCAGCTACGAGGACATGCTGCGCATCGCCGACGCGCTGGTCGCCCGCGAGCGCGCCGCGCGGGGTGGCACGGCGCCTTGAGTCCCGGGGTCGACGCCCCCATGTCGGACGGCATGTCGACCCGTCGCCTGAAACTGCTCAGCGCGAACATCCAGGCCGGTTCCAGCACCCGCGGCTACCACGACTACGTCGCGCGCAGCTGGTCGCACGTGCTGCCGGCGGGCAACAAGCGCGGCGCGCTCGACCGCATCGCGCGCCTGGCCGGCGACCACGACATCGTCGGCCTGCAGGAAGCCGACCCGGGCAGCCTTCGCTCCGGCTTCACCAACCAGACCCATTACCTCGCCCAGCGCGCCGGCTTCGACTACTGGAGCCACCAGCCCAACCGCAGCGTCGGCGGCGTGGCCTCGAGCGCGAACGGCCTGCTCAGCAAGCTCGAGCCCGTGGACGTGGTCGACCACGCGCTGCCCGGCCGCATCGCCGGCCGCGGCGTGCTGCTCGCGCGCTTCGGCGACGGCGACGACGCGCTGACGGTGGCGGTCGCGCACCTGTCGCTCGGGTCCGGCTCGCGCCGCAGCCAGCTCGCCTTCATCGCCGAGCTGCTGCACGGCCACCGCCACGCGGTGCTGATGGGCGACTTCAATTGCCTGCCCGACCGGCCCGAGATGGAACTGCTGTACAAGCGCACGCACCTGCAACCCCCGTCGCAATGCGTGCCGACGTTCCCGAGCTGGCGCCCGCAGAAGGCGATCGACCACATCCTGGTGAGCGCGCCGCTGGCGTTGCAGGGCATGCGCGCGATGCCGGCCGCCGACTCCGACCACCTCGCGCTGTCGATCGACCTCGACGTGCCGGCGCGCGCGCTGCGCGCCGCCTGAATCCACCGCGCGACGGCCGTCGCCGGCGTGTGCGCCATGCGAAAGGCCCGTTCATCGGCGCCGGGCTATAGTCCCGCGCATGACGCTGCGAACCCCCCGCAACGCCCTGCTGCCGCTCGTCGCGATCGCGGCGCTCGCGGCGACCGCGCGCGCCGATACCGGGCCGGCCGATCCGCGGCTGGTCCAGGTCCGCGCCGCGATCGAGGCCGCCGAGCGCGGCGATTTCGATGCCGCGCGCGACGCCTCGCTCGCGGGCGACCCGCTGTATCCCTGGATCGAATACGCGGCGCTGCGCCGCGACGCCGACACGCTGCCCATCGCCGACGGCCAGGCCTTCCTGGCGAAGCATCCCGCCGATGCGGTGGGCGCGGCGTTCCGCGCGGTCTGGCTGCCGGCACTGTCGCGCCGCGAGGAATGGCAGGCGTTCCGCGCCGCGTGGTCGCCGGCCGGGCAACCGGTCGAGATGCGCTGCGCCGAATTGAATGCGCGCCTGGCCACCGGCGCCGCCGACGCGCAATGGGTGTCCGATGCGCAGGCGCTCTGGCGCGCGAGCGGCACGCCGTTGCCGTCGAACTGCGACCCCGTGTACGCGGCGCTGGCCGCGCGCGACGGGGGACTCACGCCGGCGCTGCGCTGGGAACGCTTCGACAAGGCCGTCGCCGAAGGCAGCGCCGCGGCGATGCGCGACGCGAGCGTCGGGCTTCCCGCGCCGGACGCGGCGCTCGCGCAGCGCTACGCCGCGTTCCTCGACAAGCCGGCGTCGGACAAGCTGGCCGGCGACGCGCTCGCGTGGCCCGCCACCGATCGCAGCCGCGCGGTGGCGGTGCAGGCGCTGTCCGCGCTCGCGAAGGACGACCCGGACGCCGCCGAAGCGAAGCTGCCGGCGATCGCGAAGGCGCTCGGCTTCGGCGAGGCCGACAACGGTCGCGTGCTGTACCAGGTCGCGCTGTGGACGGTCGCGTCGTACCTGCCGAAGTCGCAGCAGCGGCTCGCGGCGGTGCCGGCGTCTGCGTACGACGAACGCCTGCACGAGTGGCAGGTGCGCGAGGCGATGTCGCGTTCGGACTGGCCGGCCGCGCTCGCCGCGATCCGGGCGATGCCGGCGGCGCAGCGCGCCGACGCGCGATGGACCTATTTCGAAGGCCGGCTGCTCGCGCTCACCGGCGACGCGGCCGGCGCGCGCGCGGCCTGGCAGCGCGCGGCGCGCGAGCCCGAGTTCCACGGCTTCCTCGCCGCCGACCGCATCGACGCGCCGTACGCGCTGTGCCCCTGGCTGCCGCCGGACGATCCCGCGGCGAAGGCGAAGGTCGCCGCCGATCCCGCGCTGTCGCGTGCCGTGCGCCTGTACCGCATCGAGCGCAAGGACTGGGCCGAGCGCGAGTGGAAGGACGCGCTGTCGCGCTTCGATGACGCGCAGCGCCGGCTCGCGGTCGAGGTGGCGGAGGACAACGGCTGGTTCGACCGCGGCGTGTTCGGCCTCGGCCGCACGCCGGACGAGCGCCGCCTGTATGCGCTGCGCTTCCCGCTGCACCACGGCGCCACGATCCGCCGCGAAGCCGCGCGCAACGGCCTGGATCCGTCGTGGGTGGCGGCCGAGATCCGCGCCGAGAGCGTGTTCGACGTCAACGCGCGCTCGCACGCCAACGCCCGCGGCCTGATGCAGGTCGTGCCGGCGACCGGCGCCGCGGAGGCGAAGCGGCTCGGCCTGCCCTGGCACGGCGCCGACACGCTGTACGACCCCGACACCAACATCGCGATCGGCAGTGCCTACCTGCGCAAGGTGCTCGACCGCTTCGGCGGCAAGCCCTACTTCGCCATTGCCGGCTACAACGCCGGGCCGACGCCGCTGCAGCGCTGGCAGTCGCAGCGCCCGGGCATGGACCCGGACTTCTGGATCGAGACCATCAGCTACAAGGAAACGCGCGACTACGTGGCGCGCGTGCTCGCCTTCAGCACCGTGTACGACTGGCGCCTCAACGGCACCGCGCTGCCGCTGGACGCGCGCATGGCCGGCATCCTCGACGCCCCCCGCAAGCCCTTCGCCTGCCCGCTCGCCACCCCGTAGAGCCGACCCATGGTCGGCTCCCCTTATGATCCCCTCATGGACGGGTTCGAGGTCTACCTGGTCGGCGGCGCGGTCCGCGATGCCCTGCTCGGGCTTCCGGGCGGCGATCGCGATTACGTCGTCGTGGGGCAGACCCAGGCGGCGATGGAGGCGCGCGGCTTCCGCGCCGTCGGCCGCGATTTCCCGGTGTTCCTGCATCCGGCGACGCACGAGGAGTACGCGCTGGCGCGCACCGAGCGCAAGTCGGGCCGCGGCTACCGCGGCTTCGTCGTCGACGCCGATCCTTCGGTGACGCTCGAACAGGACCTCGCGCGCCGCGACTTCACCATCAACGCGATCGCGCAGCGCGAGGACGGCACGCTGGTCGACCCGTTCGGCGGCGTGCGCGACCTCGAGGCGCGCGTCCTGCGCCACGTCGGGCCGGCCTTCGCCGAGGATCCGCTGCGCGTGCTGCGTGCCGCGCGCTTCATGGCCCGCTTCGCGCCGCTCGGCTTCCGCGTCGCCGACGAGACCGTAGCGCTGATGCGGGACATGGTCGCCTCCGGCGAAGTTTCCGAGCTGGTGCCGGAGCGCGTCTGGCAGGAACTCGCGCGCGCGCTGGCGTACGCCGCGCCGTCCGCCTTCCTGCGCACGCTGCGCGACTGCGGCGCGCTCGCCGTGGTGCTGCCCGAGGTCGACGCGCTCTACGGCGTGCCGCAGCGCGCCGAATTCCATCCCGAGGTCGACACCGGCGTGCACGTCGAACTGGTCTGCGACATGGCCGCCGCGCTCGCGCCGGGCGACGCCGTGGCCGGCTTCGCCGCGCTCGTGCACGACCTCGGCAAGGCGCGCACGCCCGCCGACGTGCTGCCCAAGCACATCGGCCACGAGCACGCCGGGCTGAAGCCGCTGGCCGCGCTGTGCGAGCGCCTGCGCGTGCCGCTCGCGCATCGCCGCCTGGCGGAGATCGCCTGCCGCGAGCATCTCAACGTGCACCGCCTCGCCGAGCTGCGGGACGACACCGTGCACGACCTGCTGCAGCGCTGCGACGCCTTCCGGCAGCCGGAGCGCATCCCGCAGCTCGCACTCGTCTGCGAAGCCGACAAGCGCGGCCGCACCGGCCACCGCGACGACGCCTACCCGCAGGGCCCCGAGCTGCTGCGCCTGCTCGCCGCCGCGCAATCGGTGCGCGCCGCCGACGTCGCCGCCGAAGGCCTCGAAGGCCCCAGGCTCGGCGAAGCGCTCCGCCGCGCCCGCATCGCCGCCATCGCCGCCGCCCGCACGCTGCCTCGCTAGGGGCTTCTCGCTTCGGGACTGGGCGGCG
>DASTWT010000160.1:0-7056 GCA_035765815.1 Luteimonas sp.
CCCGGCGATCGTGTAGAAAACCCGGATGCCCGCGAACGACCAGCCGCTGCGCCTGATGATCGTCGACGACAGCGTCGAGGCCGCCGAGGCGATCGTCAGCACGCTGCGCAACGCCGGCATCGCGGTCCGCCCGCTGCGCCCGGATTCGCCCGAAAGCCTGGCCGCGATCCTCGGCGAGGAAGTGCAGTCCGTCGACCTGGTGCTGGCCGCGCAGGCGGCGACGCTGGTCCCGCTGGCAGCGGTGCTCGACGCGATCAAGGCCAGCGGCAAGGACCTGCCGGTGGTCACCATCGTCGACCGCGTGGACGACGCCAGCCTGACCCAGGCGCTGGCCGCCGGCGTGCGCGGCATCGCCCTGCGCCACCAGCCGCAGCAGCTCCTGGGCGTGGTCCGCACCGAATGGGGCGACCTCGAGGCGCGTCGCACCCTGCGCCGGCTCGAGGCGCTGGTGCGCGAGACCGAGCGTCGCTGCGACGCGCTGATCGAATCCTCGCGCGATCCGATCGCCTACATCCACGAGGGCATGCACATCCGCGCCAACGCGGCGTACCTGGAGATGTTCGGCTTCGACGACTTCGACGACCTCGAGGGCATGTCCCTGCTCGACCTGGTCGCCCCCAAGCACGTCGACGGCTTCAAGGCGCTGCTCAAGAGCCTGAGCAAGGGCGAGCCGCCGCCGCCGCGCTACGAGCTGGAAGCGCACGACGGCGACGGCAAGGCGTTCCCGGCGGTCATGGAATTCACCCCGGCGACCTACGAGGGCGAGCCCTGCCTGCAGGTGATCTTCCGCCGCCAGGAGCTCGACCCCGAGCTCGCGCGCGAAGTCGAGGAACTGCGCCAGCGCGACGTCGTCACCGGCCTGCTCAACCGCCCGACCTTCCTGCACGCGCTCGAGGACGCCGTCGCCGCCGCCGCGCAGCGCCAGGGCCAGTTCGGCCTGCTGCTGGTCGAGCCCGACCACTACCGCCGCCTGGTGCAGGAAATCGGCCTGGATTCCGCCGACGACGTCCTGCAGGGCGTCGCCCAGCGCCTGAAGGGCGTGCTCGACGCCGACGCGGTGACCGCGCGCTTCGGCGAGCACACGCTGGCCGCGCTGGTCCGCGGCGACCACGTCGCGACCGCCGCGGCCGCCGAGAAGATCCGCGAGGGCTTCGCCTCGCACGTCGTCGAGATCGGCGATCGCTCCGCCGCGATCACGGTCAGCATCGGCGGCGTGCAGATCGGCGAGAAGATCGCCAGCGTCAGCCAGGTGCTGACCAAGGCCGCCGAAGGCATGCAGGCGTCGTCCACCGTCGGCGGCAACCGCGCCGAGATCTTCGATCCGGGCGCGGTGGACCGCGCCGAGCAGGAGCGCGTGCAGGCCTGGGTCACGCACCTGCGCGACGCGCTCGACCACGACCGCTTCCTGCTCCACTACCAGCCGGTGATCAGCCTGCAGGGCGAGACCGGCGCGATGTACGAGGCCTACATCCGCCTCGACGTCGGCTCGGGCGAGATGGTGCCGCCGCTGCGCTTCCACCAGATCGCCGCCGAGCACGGCCTGCTGTGGGAGATCGACCGCTGGGTCGTCGGTCGCGCGATCGACGTCATCGCCGAGCGCCAGCGCTCCGGCCAGCCGGTGACGCTGCTGGTCAAGATCACCGAGGCCTCGCTCGCCGACGACACGCTCGCGAAGTTCATCGGCGAGCGCCTCGCCGCCACCGGCGTGGACGGCGAACGGCTGGTCCTGCAGCTGCCCGAGGCAAAGGTGTTCACCCACCTGCGCGCCGCGCAGCAGTTCTGCAATTCGATCCGCTGCAAGGTCGGGCTCGAGCAGTTCGGCGTGGGCCTGGATTCGTTCCAGTTGCTCACCCACTTCACGCCCGCCTACATCAAGCTCGACCGCAGCTTCACCGAGGACCTGCCGAAGAACGCGGCCAGCCAGGCGCGGATCCGCGAGATCGCGGAGAAGGCGCAGGGCGCGGGCATCCGCAGCATCGCGGAATTCATCCAGGACGCTGCGTCGATGGCGATCCTGTTCTCGGCGGGCATCGACCACGTCGAGGGCAACTTCCTCGCGCCGGCCGGCCCCGAGATGAACTACGACTTCGAGTAGGTCGTCGCGGGGTGGTCGCTTCGGGCCCGGGCGCCGCGAACGCCGTTGGCCTTCGTGGCGGGTCGCCCGCGCCTTCGGGACGCCGTGCCCGCTCTTGTCCGTCGCAGCGGGGAATGGCGGCGTGCGGGGCGACGGAAGCGTGCGGGGAGTTCCGGGGGCCTTGGCGGCATGGATGCCGCCACGGAGCCTACAGGGACGTACTTGCGGCGTCCCCCGGAACTGCCCGCACGCTTGCGGAGCCCAGCCCCGAAGCGATGCTCCGCTGCCCGGCGCCGAAACGAGGGGCCTACGCGACGACGGAGGCGCGGAGGGCGGCGATGCGCGCTTCGAGGGGCGGGTGGCTGAGGAACAGGCGCTTCATGCCGTGCGCCAGCGGCCCCGAGATGCCGAAGGCCTGGATCGCCTTCGGCAGCGTGTCGACGCCGTGGTTGCGCTGCAGCGCCTCGAGCGCCGAGATCATCTTCGCGCGGCCGGCCAGGCCGGCGCCGCCGGCGTCGGCGCGGAACTCGCGTCGGCGCGAGAACCACATCGCGATCATGCTCGCGAACAGGCCGAACACCATCTCGAGCACGAACACCACGACGAAGTAGCCGAGGCCGCCGCCGCTGTTGTCGCGGCCGCCGTTGAGGTAGCCGTCGACGACGCGACCGACGACGCGCGCCAGCACGATCACGAAGGTGTTCAGCACGCCCTGCAGCAGCGCCATGGTCACCATGTCGCCGTTGGCGACGTGGCTGACCTCGTGGCCGAGCACCGCTTCGGCCTGGTCGCGGTCGAGCGAGCGCAGCAGGCCGGTGGACACCGCGACCAGCGCGCTGTTGCGGTTGGCGCCGGTGGCGAAGGCGTTGATCTCGGGCGCTTCGTAGATGGCGACTTCGGGCATGCCGATGCCGGCCTGCTGCGCCTGCCGGCGCACGGTGGCGAGCAGCCACTGCTCGGCCTCGTTGCGCGGCGTGTCGATGACGTGCGCGCCGGTGCTGCGCTTGGCGATCCACTTCGACATCAACAGCGACACGATGGACCCGCCGAAGCCGAAGATCGCGGCCATCACCAGCAGGCCGGAGAACTGCGCGCCGTTGACGCCCAGCAGCGACATCACGACGCTGGCCAGGGCCAGCACGGCCAGGTTGGTGGCCAGGAACAGGGCGACCCGCTTGAACATGTCTTGCCTTCGCGACGCCGCGCGACGGCGCGGCTTCCGTGAAGTAGTGTGGCCGGACCGGCCTGAACGCAAGTGCCAATGACCGACGCCACCCCCGCCGCACCGTACCGCGGCCGCTTCGCCCCCTCGCCCACCGGGCCGCTGCACTTCGGCTCGTTGCTCGCGGCGCTGGGCAGCTGGCTGCTGGCGCGGCACGCGGGCGGCGAATGGCTCGTGCGGGTCGAGGACCTCGACCCGCCACGCGAGGTGCCGGGCGCCGCCGCGGAGCAGTTGCGCACGCTGGCCGGGTTCGGGCTGGAGTCCGACGGGCCGGTGCTGTGGCAGTCGACGCGCGGCGACGCCTACCAGGCGGCGCTCGACCGGTTGCTCGCGTCCGGCCGGGCCTTCGCCTGCCACTGCAGCCGCAGCGCACTGGCGACCGAAGGCGGCGTGCACCGCCATTGCGTCCCGGGTGCGCGCCCCGATCCGGCCCGTCCCGGCCCGGCCATCCGGCTGCGCGTCCCGGACGGCGCGGCGGTCGCCTTCGACGACGCGATCCAGGGGCACTTCGAACAGGACGTCGCCGCGGCGGTCGGCGATTTCGTCCTGCGCCGCGCCGACGGGCCCTGGGCCTACCAGCTGGCGGTCGTGGTCGACGACGCGGCGCAGGGCATCACCGACGTGGTCCGCGGCGCCGACCTGCTCGATTCCACGCCGCGGCAACTGCTGCTGCAGCAGGCGCTGGGCCTCGCTGCGCCCCGCCATGCGCATCTCCCGCTGGTGCTGGACGCCGACGGCCGCAAGCTCTCCAAATCGCTGGCGGCGCTGCCGGTGGACGCGGCCGACCCGCTGCCGGCGTTGCGCGCCGCCTGGGCCGCGCTCGGGCAACCGCCGGCGGCGGTGGCCGGCGCCGGATCGGTCGACGCCTGGCTGCGCTCGGCCCGGTCGGCATTCGCGCCGGCCGCGATCCCGCGCGGCCCGAAACATGCCTAGAATCGGATCGATCCCACTGGAAGAGCGGAGAAGCGGAATGGGCGCACGCGTCGCGTTGGTCACCGGGGGCACGGGCGGCATCGGAACGGCGATCTGCAGGCGCCTCGCCGACATGGGGCACAAGGTCGCCACCAACTACCGCAACGAGGACAAGGCGCGCGCGTGGCAGCAGCGCATGCGCGACGACGGCTACGAGATCGCGATCGTCGCCGGCGACGTGTCCTCGCCGGAAGACGCGGCGACGCTGGTGCGCGGCGTCGAGGCGAAGCTCGGCCCGGTCGACATCCTGGTCAACAACGCCGGCATCACCCGCGACACCACCTTCCACAAGATGACGCACGACCAGTGGAGCGAGGTGATCAACACCAACCTCAATTCGGTCTACAACATGACCCGCCCGGTGATCGAGGGCATGCGCGACCGCAAGTGGGGCCGCGTCATCCAGATCGCGTCGATCAACGGCCAGAAGGGCCAGTACGGCCAGGCCAACTACGCCGCGGCCAAGGCCGGCATGCACGGGTTCACCATCTCGCTGGCGCAGGAGAACGCGAAGTTCGGCATCACCGTGAATACGGTTTCGCCCGGCTACATCGGCACCGACATGGTGATGGCCGTGCCCGAGGACGTGCGCAACAAGATCGTGGCGCAGA
Source organism: Luteimonas sp. (assembly GCA_035765815.1). Taxonomy (GTDB): domain Bacteria; phylum Pseudomonadota; class Gammaproteobacteria; order Xanthomonadales; family Xanthomonadaceae; genus Cognatiluteimonas. The sequence goes on from DASTWT010000160.1 coordinate 4,880, forward strand.
TCCCGACCGGGCGCCTGGGCACGCCCGAGGAAATCGCTTACGCCGTGGCGTTCTTCATCCCCGACGAGGCCGCCTGGATCACCGGCGCCAACCTGTCGGCCAACGGCGGCCAGTACATGGGTTGGTAGCCCGGCGGCGTCCGCCGCGGGGACGGTGGTCCGGCCCCCGGCCGGTTGCAACGGCTGCTGCGCTGCGCCATGCTCGGATTCCAGCCCGGGGGTAGCAGCATGGCCGTCCGCGTCATCAAGAAGTATCCGAATCGGCGCCTGTACGACACCGAGATTTCCAGCTACATCACCATCGAGGACGTGCGCCAGCTGATCGTCGACGGCGAGGAGTTCGAAGTCCGCGACGCGAAGTCCGGCGACGACCTCACGCGCCAGGTGCTGCTGCAGATCATCGCCGAGCAGGAACAGGACGGCGAGCCGGTGCTTTCCACCCAGCTGCTGAGCCAGATCATCCGCTTCTACGGCGATTCGCTGCAGGGCTACATGGGCAGCTACCTCGAGAAGTCGATGCAGCTGTTCATGGAACAGCAGGCGCAGTTCCGCCAGCAGATGGGCGGCATGCTCGGGCAGACGCCGTGGGCGATGATGAACCAGCTCACCGAGCGCAACCTCGAGATCTGGAAGGAATTCCAGCAGAACCTGGTCGGCGGCATGGGCCGCAGCGCCGGCGGCACGGGCGCCGGCGGCGTCGGTCCGGGCGGCGGCAAGCCTCCGCGCGGAAGCTGACGCATGGCGCAGCGCGTGGCCGTCGTGAGCGGCGGCAGCGGCGGGCTCGGCACGGCCATCTGCGTGGCCCTGGCGGAGCAAGGCTGCAAGGTGCTCGCCGCCGACATTCCCGGGCATCCGGCGCGCGACGAGGCGTTCCGCGCGGCGACGACGGGACGCGACGTCGCGGCCGTCGCGCTCGACGTCACCGACTTCGACGCCTGCGCGGCGATGGTCGCGCAGGTCGAACGCGAACACGGCAGCGTCGACATCCTGGTCAACGCGGCCGGCATCACCCGCGACGGCACCCTGCGCAAGATGGGCAAGGCGCAATGGGACGCGGTGCTGGCGGTGAACCTCGACGGCGTGTTCAACCTCACCCGCGCCGCGATCGACGGCATGGCCTCGCGCGGTTTCGGCCGCATCGTCAACATCAGCTCGGTGAACGGCCAGACCGGCCAGTTCGGCCAAGCCAACTATTCCGCGGCGAAGGCCGGCATGCACGGCTTCACCATGGCCCTGGCGCGCGAGGTCGCGCGCAAGGGCGTCACGGTCAATTCGATCTCGCCGGGCTACTGCGAAACGGCGATGGTGATGGCGATCCCGGCGGACATCCGCGCCGGCATCGTCGACCAGGTGCCCGTGGGCCGCCTCGGCCGGCCGGAGGAGATCGCGCGCGCCGTCGCCTTCCTCGCGGCGGAGGACGCCGGCTTCATCACCGGCGCCAACATCCCGGTGAACGGCGGCCTGTTCATGTCGTTCTAGAGCGCGGCCGGCGCCGCGGCGGTGCCGGAGGCGGTGCAGAAGCGCGCGCGGTATTGCAGGGCCTTCGGCATCAGCGCCTGCAGGCGCTCGATGCGCGTGCCCGGGTCGGGGTGCGTCGACGCGAATTCGGGCTGCGCCGCGCCGCCACTCGCCTCCTCCATCCGCTGCCACAACGGGATCGCCGCGTTCGGGTCGTAGCAGGCCGCCGCGGCCAGCATCAGCCCCATCTCGTCGGCCTGCGATTCCTGCTTGCGCGCGTACGGCAAGGCGCGGCCATAGCCGTACACCGCCATCACCGCCTGCATCTGCTGGGCATCCATGCCGCTCATCGCGCCGGCCACCTGGCCGATCTGCGCGAGCTTCTGCTCGGTCATGCGCTGCGCGCCGTGGCGCAGCAGCGCGTGCGAGATCTCATGGCCCATCACCACCGCCATCGCGTCGGCGTTCTGCGCCACCGGCACCAGGCCGGTATAGACCGCCATCTTTCCGCCGGGCAGGCAGAACGCGTTGACCTCGTCCGACTGCAGCACGCGCACGTCCCAGTCGAACGAGCGCTCCACGTGCGGCGCCTGCAGGCCGTGCTCGGCGGCGAGCGCGTCCTCGACCTCCGGCACCTTCGCGACCAGGCGCTGCGCGATCTCGCGCACCTGGCGCGAGATCTCCGAGTCCGCGGGCAGCGGGCTCTCCTGCTGCAGGATT
>DASTWT010000161.1:0-3387 GCA_035765815.1 Luteimonas sp.
CGCGTTCCGCGACGTGCCGCTGCAGTCGCGGCCCGTGCTCGTCGAACTGGCGCAACAGCTGGCGCGGCAGCGCGCGAACCGGGCGGCGGCGGTCAAGCCGACGACGCTGATGCACGCGTTGCGCCTGCGCCTCGGCGACGACCCGGGGCCAGTGCTGTAGCGCGTCGCGTCAGCGCGCGGCGGGCTGCTTCTTGAGTTCCGCGAGCGCGGCCTGGATCGGCGCGCTGCCGTCTAGCACCTCGCCGGCGTTGTCCCCCGGCTGGCCGCCTTCCTCCTCGCTGAGGAGGTGGCCGGGCAGCGTGGCTTCGGTGACCGGCGCGGCGGCGTTGCCCTGCTGCGCGCCGTCCTTGCCGGCGGCGGCCGCGTGCAGCACCACGTCGGGCGCGATGCCCAGCGCCTGGATCGACTTGCCGCTGGGGGTGTAGTAGCGCGCGGTTGTCAGCTTGACCGAGTCGCCGTTGTCCAGCGGCAGCAGCGTCTGCACCGAGCCCTTGCCGAAGGTGCGGCTGCCGACGATGCGCGCGCGGTGGTTGTCGTGCAGCGCACCGGCGAGCACCTCGGCGGCGCTGGCGGTGCCGGCGTCGACCACGAGCACCAGCGGCGCGCCCTCGAGCAGGTCGCCCGGGGTCGCGCCGAACTTGCTGTCGCTGGCCGGGATGCGGCCGCGGGTGCTGACGATGTCGCCCTTGTCGAGCAGGTCGTCGGCGATCTGCACGGCCGACACCAGCAGGCCGCCGGGGTTGCTGCGCAGGTCGAGGACCAGGCCCTTCAGGCCGCCGGACTGCTTCTGCAGGTCGCCGAGCACGCGCTCGAAGTCGGCGGCGGTGTCGGCCTGGAACGCGGCGATGCGGATGACGCCGTAGCCCGGCTCGAGCAGGCGGCCGCGCACGCTGGCGACGCGGATGGTGTCGCGCTCCACCGGGATCTGCAGCGGCTTGTCGACGCCTTCGCGCTCGATCGTCAGCACCACCTTCGTGCCGGGCTTGCCGCGCAGCGGGCCCATGCCGTCGTCGCCGGGCTGCAGCGGCTTGCCGTCGACCGCGGTGATGAGATCGCCGGCCTTGATGCCGGCGCGCGCGGCGGGCGTGCCGTCGATCGGCGCGATCACCTCGATGCTGCCGTCGGGCTGCGGCTGCACTTCCACGCCGATGCCTTCGTAGGCGCCACTGGTCTCCTCGTCGAAGGCCTCGGCGTCTTCCTTGTCGAAGTAGGTGCTGTGCGGGTCGAGGCCGAGCAGCAGGCCCTTGATCGCGGCGTGCAGGAGCTGCTCGTCGCTCACCGGGTCGACGTAGGCCTCGCGCACGGCGTTGAAGACGCCGACGAAGCGCTTGATCTCGGCCAGCGGCACTTCGGTGGCGGCGCTCTCGGCGGCGTCGGGATCGTCGGCGGGCGCGGCGGCCTGGTCCTCGTCCTGCGCGGGCGGCGCGGCGACGGGTGCCTGCTGCGCGAGCGCAGGCGCGGCGCCGAGGAGGAAGGCGAGGGCGAGCAGAGGCAGGCGTGGGTTCATTGCGGTTTCCCTTTTTCAGCGCTTCAGCCAGAGGCCCGGATCGACCGGGTCGCCGTTGCGGCGCAGTTCGAAATACAGGCCCACCGGGCCCGCACTGCCGGAGTTGCCGGTGCTGGCCACGGCGTCGCCGCGCTTCACCCGGTCGCCGGCGTCGCGCAGCAGCGCCTCGTTGTGCGCGTACAGGCTCATGTAGCCGTTGCCGTGGTCGATGATCAGGATCAGGCCGTAGCCGTTCATCCAGTCGGCGAACACCACGGTGCCGTCGGCGACGGCCTTGACCGGCGTTCCGGCGGGCGCGCCGATCAGCAGGCCGGAGCTGCGGCCGCCGTCGGGCAGCTTGCCGCCGTAGCCGGCGAGCAGGTTGCCGGACAGCGGCCAGTTGAGGCCGCCGACGCGCAGCGCCGGGCCGGCCGGCACCACCGTGGGCGCGGCGCGCGGCGGTGCGGGCTTGCCGGCGGCCTTCGCCTCGCGGGCTTCGCGTGCGGCGCGCTCCGCGGCGGCCTTGCGCTCGGCTTCCGCGCGCGCGGCGGCGGCGCGCAGCTGCGCGAGCAGCTTCTTCAGGCCGGCGACGTCGCTGCCCAGCGCCTTCTCGCGGCTGCGCTTGTCCTGGTAGCGCGCGTCGAGCTTCGCGACGGCTTGCGCGTGTTCCTGGCGGTCGTCCTTCAGCTGCGCGAGCTGCGTGCGCTGGCGCGCCTGCGTGGCGGCGAGCGCGGCCTGCTCGGCTTCGATGCGCTGTTCCACCTGCTGCAGTTCGGCGAGGTCGGCGCTCAGCTTGCGGATGCGCGCGCTGCGGTCCGCCTGCAGGTAGCGGTGCCAGGTGAGCATGCGCGCGGCGGCGGCGGCGGTGTCCTGGGCCAGCAGCAGTTTCAGCGGCGCGGCGTTGCCGATGGTGTAGGCCGAGCGCAGCAGCGCTTCGAGCTCCGCGCGCTGCTTCGCCAGGCCCGCCTGCATCTCGTCGCGCTTGCGCTGCAGTTCGGCGAGTTCGGCGCGCTGCTGCGCGAGCTTCGCTTCGGTGTCGTGCAGGGCGCGGCTGGAATCGCCGAGCTTCTCGTCGAGGCTGCGCAGCTCGCGCGAGGCGGCGCCGCGCTGGCCCTCGATCCTGCGGCGTTCGGCGGCGACCGCCTGCAGCTCGCGCTGGGCCTGGTCGAGCTTGCGCTGTGTGTCGTTGGTGCTCTGCGCGTGCGCGGTGGCGGGCAAGGCCAGGGCGCCCACCGCCGCCGTCGCGGCCAGCGCGAACGCGAACGCAGCGGACGATGCGAAGCGGGCCGGGTCGCGCCGCATCATCCGGCCGCTTCGGCGCCAGCGCCGGCGTCGGTCCCGGCGAACAGGCTGCGGCCGGTCATGTCCGCCGGCTGCGGCAGCCCGAGCAGGTCGAGCAGCGTCGGCGCGACATCGCGCAGCGCGCCGCCGGCCCGCAGCGTCGCGTGCGCGCGCTCGCCGACGTACAGCAGCGGCACCGGGCCGACGGTGTGCGCGGTGTGCGGCTGGCCGGTGGCGGGGTCGCGCATCATCTCCAGGTTGCCGTGGTCGGCGGTGACGAGCAGCGCGCCGCCGGCCTCGCGCACGGCCGCAGCGACCGCGCCGAGCGACTTGTCGACGGCCTCCGCGGCGCGGATCGCGGCCTGCAGGTCGCCGGTGTGGCCGACCATGTCGGGGTTGGCGATGTTGCACACGATCGCGTCGTAGCGGCGCGCGCGGATCGCGTCGACCAGCTTCGCCGTCACTTCCGGGCAGCTCATCTCGGGCTGCAGGTCGTAGGTGGCGACCTTCGGGCTCGGCACCAGGATGCGTTCCTCGCCGGCGAACGGATCCTCGCGGCCGCCGCTGAAGAAGAAGGTGACGTGCGCGTACTTCTCGGTCTCGGCGATGCGCAGCTGGGT
>DASTWT010000162.1:0-12896 GCA_035765815.1 Luteimonas sp.
CGCCGAGGCAGCCCGAACGCAGGCATTGCTCGGCCGCCCACAGCGCATCGCGCGGCGCGGCTTCGATCACGTGCACGTGGGCGAGGTCGACGCCGGCCTGGCGCCAGCCGTCGGGGAAGGGCAGGTAGGGCGGCGCGACCACGGCCACGCCCTGCGCGGCCCGGGTCAGGCGCGCGAGCGTGGGCAGCAGCAGGCGCAGTTCGCCGAGGCCGTCGGCGGCGCACAGGAATTCGGTGAGCGCGGCTTCGGGCCAGCCGCCCTCGGGCAGCAGCGCGTCCAGCGCGGCGTGGCCGCTGGGATTGCGCCCGCGCTGCCGCGTCGCCGGCTGGCCGCGCCACAGGCGGCGTTCGGCCAGCATCGCGTCGAGGGAAAGGACCTGGGCGGCCATGCGCTGGGGCTCGTGCTCAGTCGCCGCGGACCAGCCCGCAGAACACGCCCTCGATCGCGAAGTCCTGGCCAGGCCGCACGTCGATCGGCGCATGCGCGGGATTGCGCGGCAGCAGGCGGACGCGGCCGTCGCCATCGAGTTGCAGGCGCTTGATCGTGACCTCGTCGTCGAGCCGCGCGACCACCGTCTGCCCGGCGCGCGCGCTCGCGGTGCGCCGGATCGCGACCAGGTCGCCGTCGAGGATGCCGTCGTCGCGCATCGAATCGCCGTTGACGCGCAGCAGGTAGTCGGGGCGGGTGGCGAACAGCGCGCGGTCCAGCACGAGGTGGTGCAACGCATCGTCGTCCAGCGGAACGTCGGCGCCGATCGGCGCGCCGGCGGCGACGCGGCCGAGCACCGGCAGGCGCAGCGCATCCGCATCCGTCGCGGCCGGCGCGTTCGCCGTGCGCGCCGCGGCCGCTCCGCGCCCGTGTACGCGTGCGCGGTGTTCCGCCAGGCGGATGCCGCGCGCCTTGCCCGGCAGCAGCTCGAGGTGGCCCTTGGCCGCGATCGCCTGCAGGTGCTTCTGCGCGGCGCGGGTCTGCCGGAAGCCGAACGCGCGCGCGATTTCGGCCCAGGTCGGCGGCAGGCCGTCGACCGCGATGCGCTCGCGCACGAAGTCGAGGATGGCGCGCTGGCGGTCGGTCAGGTCGTTTTCGCGATGCATGGTCGCAATTTTAGTACCTTCGCGGGTGCAGGAATCCGCCCTGAGCCGATTCAACGGCTTGCCCGTCTCATTTCATGCGATTTCTGCAGAGTCGACCCATGGTCGGCTCGAGCCAGCCGACCATGGATCGGCTCTACTTCTCGACGAAGGCGCGCTCGAAGACGTAGTGGCCCGGCGTGCCGATGCGCGGCGCCGCGGCGAAACCGCGGCCGTCGAGCAGCTGCCGGAAGTCGTCCAGCATCGCCGGGCTGCCGCACAGCATCGCCCGGTCGAAGTCCGGGTCCAGAGGCGGCAGGCCGAGATCGGACGCGAGCTGCCCGCTGGCGAGCAGGTCGGTGAGCCGGCCGCGGTGGCGCCGGCCCTCCCAGGTGAAGTCCTCGCGGGTCACCGCCGGGTAGTAGTGCAGGCGGCCGCGCACCAGGTCGCCGAGGAATTCGTGCTTCGGCAGCACCTCGAGGATGTCGTCGCGATAGCACAGGTCCTCGGCGCGGCGCACGCCATGGCACAGGACCACGTGCTCGAAGCGCTCGTAGGTCTCCGGGTCCTTGATGATCGACAGCCACGGCGCGAAGCCGGTGCCGGTGCCGAGCAGGTACAGGTTGCGGCCCGGATGCAGGTCGTGCACCAGCAGCGTGCCGGTCGGCTTGCGGCCCACCAGCACCGGGTCGCCGGGCTGGATGTGGCGCAGGCGCGAGGTCAGCGCGCCGTCGGGCACCTTGATGCTGAAGAACTCCAGGTGCTCCTCCCAGCTCGCGCTCGCGATGGAGTACGCGCGCAGCAGCGGCTTGCTCGCGCCCTGCGGCTGCGGCAGCTCGAGCCCGAGCATCACGAACTGGCCGCTGGCGAAGCGCAGCCCGGGATCGCGGGTGGTGGTGAAGCTGAAGTAGTCGTCCGTCCAGTGGCGGACGTCCAGCACGGTTTCGGTGCCGAAGGCTGAGGACATGCGTGACGGAGGGACCGCGGAAGCGAAGCGCGCATTGTACCCGGAGGCCGTGGCGGCGCGGCCGCCTGTTCAGCGCGGCCCGCGCTCCTCGCGCGGCCGCGCCTTGCGGTCGCGCAGCAGCGCGCTCAGCACGATCGCGAAGCCCAGGCCGGCCGCGACCAGGAACAGCAGCATCGCGATCAGCGGATAGCCGAACAGGTGGTGCGAGGTCTCGACCCGCATCATCATCGCCGAGGCCACGATCAGCGCGGCCGTCACCAGCCCGGCGCTGATCCGGTTGGCGATCTTCTGCAGGCTCTCCATCAGCGGCGAATCGGCCAGGCCGTCGACGCGCACCTGCATGCGGTTCTCCGCCAGCAGCGCGAGCAGGTCGGAGACCTTGCGCGGGGCTTCGCGCAGCAGCGCCTGCACCTCGATCAGCTCGCTGGCGATGTTCGACGGCGACAGCGACTTCTTCAGCCGCTCGCGCATCACGTGCTCGAGGTGCCGCTCGACCACGCGCTTCACGTCCAGGCCCGGGTCGAGCGTGTTCGCGACCTGCTCGAGGTTGAGCAGGGTCTTGCCCAGCAGGCTCAGCTCCGGCGGCGAGCGCAGGTCGCAGGCGGTGGACACCGCCACCAGGTCCAGCATCAGCCGCCCCTCGGAGCGCGCGCTGGAATGGCTGTGCGCGGCGTAGCGCGCGACCGATTGCCCGACCTCGCGCATGAACCGCTCCTCGTCGAAGGATTCCAGGCGCGTGCCCATCGCGATGGCCTCGTTCGCCACTTCCTCGCCGCGGCCGTCGACGGCGGCGAACAGCAGCTTGAGCAGCCGTTCGCGCTGCTTCGGCGGCACGTGCGCGATCATGCCCAGGTCGAACAGCGCCAGGCGGCCGTCGTCCGTGGCCAGCAGGTTGCCCGGGTGCGGGTCGGCGTGGATCTCGCCGTACACGAACACCTGGTCGAGGTAGCCGCGCATCAGCGCGGACGCGAGCGCGCTCATGTCGTGTTCGGTGCGGTGCAGCCCCGAGATCTCGGTGACCTTGGTGCCGTGCACGAGGTCCATCGTGAGCACGCGCGTGGCGGTGAGGTCCCACACCGGCCGCGGCACGACCAGTTCCGGATACTCGCGCAGGTGCTCGCCGAAGCGCTCGAGGTTCTCGGCCTCGGCGCGGTAGTCGAGCTCGGCGAGCAGCGTCTTGCGGAATTCGTGCACCCAGTCGGAGAAGTGCACGCGGCGGCCGAGGTCGGTGAGCCGGTCGGCCTTGCCGGCGAGGCCCGCGATCGCGTCCAGGTCGGCGCGTACCAGTTCGCCGATGCCCGCGCGCTGCACCTTGACCGCGACTTCGCGGCCGTCGCGCAGCCTCGCGCGGTGCACCTGCGCGAGCGAGGCGCAGCCCAGCGGTTCGGGGTCGAATTCCGCGAAGAGATGGCTCAGGCGCGCGCCCAGCGCGTCCTCGACCGTGGCGCGCACTTCGTCGAAGGGCACCGGCGCGACGTCGTCCTGCATGCGCTCGAGCGCGGCGATGTAGGCCGGCGGCACCATGTCCGGGCGCGTCGAGAGCGCCTGCCCGATCTTGACGAAGGTGGGGCCCAGCGCCTCGAGGTCGTCGACGAACGCCTCGGGCCGGCCTTCGGTCGGCGCCGGATCGGTCGCGGGCGCATCGCCGGTCCCGTCGAGGTCCAGGCCGGTGAACACGCCGGCGCTGCGGTACTTGAGCAGGAACGCGAGGATCCGCGCGGTGCGGGCGAGGCCGTGCTTGCTGTCGTTCATCGAGGCGGTCCGTGGGCCGGCGGGATGCGACCCGCAGCCAGCGTAGTCGGCGGCGCGTCAACGCCGCTTCATGGCCGCTTGCCGCATCATGGCCGGATGCAGCCGCCCGCGCGCACCCTGTGGACCATCGGCCATTCGACCCGGTCTTGGGAGGATTTCCTCGCGCTGCTGCAGGGCACGCCGTCGCAAGGCCCGTCGATCGCCTGCCTGGCCGACGTGCGCCGCTTCGCCGGCTCGCGCCGCAACCCGCAGTATTCGCCGGCGGACATGGGCCCGGCGTTGGCCGCGGCCGGGATCGACTACGTGCCGATGCCGGAATTCGGCGGCCGCCGCGCGCCGGCCGCGGACTCGCGCAACGGCGCCTGGCGCGTGGCCGCGTTCCGCGGCTACGCCGACTACATGGCCACGCCGGAGTTCGCGCTCGCCCGCGAGCGACTGATGGAACGGGCGTCGGCGCAACGCACCGCGGTGATGTGCGCCGAAGCCGTATGGTGGCGCTGCCACCGGCGCCTGATCGCCGACGATTTCGTCGCGCGTGGCTGGACGGTGCTGCACGTCATGGGGCCGGGCAAGGTGCAGCCGCACGAGCTCAATCCCGATGCCCGCATGTCCGGCGACACCCTCGTCTATCCGTCGTCGCCGGATCAGGAAGCGCTTTTCTAGCGCGACGGCGGGCGGAGGCGGAGGAGGCGGCCGTCGGCTTCGTCGGTGAGGACGTAGACGTCGCCGTTCGCGCCGACGCGCACGTCGCGGATGCGCGCGCCGAGGTCCTGCAGCAACCGCTCCTCGCCGGTGATGCGGTCGCCGTCGAGCGAGAGGCGGATCAGGTTGCGGTCGGCGAGCGCGCCGAGGAAAAGGCTGTCGTTCCAGGCCGAGCCCGGATGGCCCGTGTAGAACGCCATGCCGCTGAGTCCCGGCGACTTCGCCCAGACGCGGTAGGGCGATTCCATGCCCGGCGCCCTGGTGCCGACGGTTTCCGGATACGGCTGGTTGGTCGAGTAGTCCATGCCGTTGGTGGCGACCGGCCAGCCGTAGTTCTTTCCGGGCTGCGGCAGGTTGAGCTCGTCGCCGCCGCGCGGGCCGTGCTCGCTGGCCCACAGCTTGCCGGTGCGCGGATCGAACGCGAGCCCCTGGACGTTGCGGTGGCCGTAGCTCCAGACGATGCGGCGTACGCCCGGCGAAGCGGCGAACGGATTGTCGGCGGGCATCGTGCCGTCCACGTTCAACCGAAGCAGCTTGCCCTGCACGTAGTCGAGCTGCTGCGGTCGCTGCCGGTCGAAGCGGTCGCCCTGGCTGACGAAGACGTGGCCGTGCCCGTCGAACGCGAGGCGCGAGCCGAAGTTCGCGCCGCCCGCCATCGGATCGGGCTCGCGATAGACGACGTGCAGGTCCGACAGCGCCTGCTCGCCGAGCGTCGCGTACGCCGCCGTCACCGCACCGGCGCCGCCGTCGGCCGGCGCGACCCAGGTGATCCAGATGCGCCGGCTGCGCGCGAAGTCGGGCGCCAGCGCGACGTCGAGCAGGCCGGCCTGGCCATTCGCCCAGACCGCGGGCACGCCGCCCAGCGGCGCGGAAAGCGCGCCGGTCGCCGAGACGTAGCGCATGCGGCCGGGACGTTCGGTCACGAGGAAGCGGCCGTCCGGCAGCGGCGCGACCGCCCAGGGATGTTCGAGTCCCGAGGCGATGGTGGCGATGCGCGTGCCTTGCGAACCGGTCTCCTCGCGGGATGCCGCGGGTGCCTGCGCGCGGCAGGCGGGCAGGGCCAGGCACAGCAACAACGAGGTCAGGGCGATGCGCATGGCCGCCTCAGCGCCAGTTGGAGTCGTCCCGTGGATTGTCCCAGACCGGATCGGGGCGTGCCGAGCTCGAGAACGCGCTGCCTTCCTGGTCCAGGCCGCTGCGCACGGCTTCGCCGGGGCGGCCGAAGGACGCGGCGCCGTCGTCGACGCGGATCGTGTTGCGCACCTCGCGCACGCCGCTGGCGTCGGCGGCGATGTCCTCGGCGCGGTGCTTCATCGCGCGCGACGGCACGTTGCCGGTGAGCGTGGCGACGCCGTCCTCGACCGACAGCAGGATCTCGCGGGCGTCGATGTCGGGGGCGTCGGTGAGGCGGCCGATGATGTCGTCGGCGATGCGCTCGTCGGATCGCACGTAATCCCGCGGCCCGCGCCCGCGATGGCCGCGGTCCGCGGGCTGGCCGCGCGCGAAGCCGCGTTCGGCATGCGGCGGCGCGCGGCGCGTGCTGAAGTCGCCCCAGCCGCCCTGGCCCGGATAGCCGTAGCCGTAGGCGTCGTTGGAGCGGTCCTGGCCCCACTGCCGGTTGGTGGCGGAAGGCAGGCCGTCGTACAGCGCGCGCTCGCGCGGAGACGGCGCCCCTTGCAGCGGGTGGTAGGGCTTTCGTTCGCGGTGCGCCATGGCGGACTCCTCGGCTCGGGCCTCCGAGGCTAGCCGCGGGCGCGTCGCGGCCGCGGCAAATCCGCGTGAAGGCGTCAGCGGTAACCGGCCGCCTGCAGCTCGAACAGTTCGGCGTAGCGCCCGCCCTGCGCCATCAGCTGCGCGTGGGTGCCGGAGGCCTCCAGCCGCCCTTCGGCGAGCACCAGGATGCGGTCGGCCATGCGCACGCTCGAGAAGCGGTGCGAGATCAGCACCGCGGTGCGCCGGTCGGAGAGCTCGCGGAAGCGCTCGAAGACCTCGAATTCGGCCCGCGCGTCGAGCGCGGCGGTCGGCTCGTCGAGGATCATCACCTGCGCATCGCGCATGTAGGCGCGCGCGATCGCGATCTTCTGCCACTGCCCGCCCGACAGGTCCACGCCGGTCTTGAAGCGGCGCCCCACGAGCTGGTCGTACCCCTCGGGCAGGCCGGCGGCGACTTCGTCCGCGCCGGAGCGGTGCGCCGCGGCCGCGATGCGCTCGCGGTCGTGCATGTCCGCGACCTGGCCGACGCCGATGTTCTCGCCGACGGTGAGGTGGTAGCGCACGAAGTCCTGGAAGATCACGCCGATGTTCGCGCGCAGGTCCTCGAGCGCGTAGTCGCGCAGGTCGCGGCCGTCGAGCAGGATGCGGCCTTCGTCCGGGTCGTAGAGCCGCGCCAGCAGCTTCACCAGGGTGGTCTTGCCGGCGCCGTTCTCGCCGACCAGCGCGAGCACCTCGCCCGCGCGCAACTCGAAGTCGAGGCCGCGCAGCGCCCAGCGCGCCGCGTCGGGATAGCGGAAGCCGACGTTCTCGAACACGAAGCCACGCGCGATCGGCTGCGGCACCGGCAGCGCATCCGGCCTGGAGCGGATTTCCGGCTCGATCTCGAAGAACGAATACAGGTCGTCCAGGTACAGCGCCTGGCCGGCGACCTGCGAGAAGCCGACGAGCAGCCCCTCGAGCAGCTGCCGCAGCCGCCGGAAGCTGCCGGCGAGGAAGGTGAGGTCGCCGATGCTGAAGTCGCCGCGCACCGTGCGCCAGGCGATGTAGGCGTAGGCGACGTAGTAGCCGAGCGTGCCCAGCGCGGACAGCAGCGTGCCCCAGAACGCGCGCTTGCCGGCGAGGGCGCGGTTGGCGAGGTAGAACTTGTCCGACAGTTCCCGGAAGCGCGCGATGAAGAAGCGGTTGAGGTCGAAGATCTTGACCTCCTTCGCCGTCTCCACGCTCGCGCCCATCTGCCGCAGGTATTCGAGCTGGCGCCGCTCCGGCGTCCACGCGAAGTTGAGGGTGTAGTTGAGCGCGTTGAAGTGCGCCTCGCCGACGAAGGCGGGGATGAGGGCGACCGCGAGCAGCACGATCAGCCACGGCGCGTACACCAGCAGGCCGGCGGCGAAGCTCACGACGGTCACGATGTCCTGCGCCTGGCCGAACAGCTGGCTCAGCAGGCCCATGCGGCCCATCGTCTGGCGGCGCGCGCGGTCGAGCTTGTCCTGCAGGTCGGGGTCCTCGAAATCCTCGAGGTCCAGGGTCGCGGCGTGTTCCATCAGCCGGATGCTGGTGGCGTTGGTGAAGCGTTCCGAGAGCAGGCCGTCGAAGTAGTTGACCAGGCGGCCCGAGAGATCGGAGGCGATCGCGAGCGCGAATTCGGCCCCGAGCAGCAGCGCGAGGTGGTCCAGCGCGCCGCCGTGCCACGCCGCCGCGAGATCCGGAAACCCCACCCCCGCACCGACCAGCCGCACCGCCTCGTCGATGATCAGCTTGCCGATGTACAGCGTCGCGATCGGCATCAGCGCGCGCAGCAGGCGCAGGCCGAGGCTCGACACGGTCAGCGTGCGACTGGTCGCCCAGATCTCGCGCAGGAACGGCGGCAGGTTGCGCAGCGCGCCGACGCGCGCGCGCAGGCTCGGGCGTGCACCGGGCGCGGCCACGCCCTCAGCCCCACCAGAACGCGGCGGCGATGATCGCGTACACCGCGACCAGCGCCGCGCCCTCGATCCAGTTCGACTCGCCGTCGAAGGTGATGAAGGCGCTGATGATCACCGCCAGCGCCACCGACACGACCAGCATCGGCGGGAACACCAGCGTCAGCGGCGCGAAACCGAGCAGGTGCGAGGCCAGCACCAGCACCGGCGCCAGCACGAGCGCGATCTGCAGCGGCGAGTTGATCACCACCGAGAACGCGTATTCCGAGCGGCCGGCCGCGGCCAGCTGGATGCCGACCATGTTCTCCACGGCGTTGCCGGCGATGGCGACGATCACCAGGCCGGCGAAGGCCTGCGAGACGTGCAGTGCGGCCATCGCCGGCTCCAGCGCGTCGACGAACCAGTCCGAGACCAGCGCGGCGGCCACCGACGCGCCCGCGAGCATGCCCACCGCGAGCGCGAGCGGCCAGCGCGGCGGCTCGTGGTGCATCGCCGGCGTCGCGGCTTCGTCGCGGTCGCGGCGCAGCGAAGCGGGCAGGGTCAGCACGAACAGCGCCAGCAGCACCGCCGACACGATCATCGACAGCGCGTCCTCGTGGCCGGCCGCGGGCCCGTGCACGTAATAGGCGAGCGAGGGCAGCACCATCGCCACCACCGACAGCACCATCAGCACGATGGTGGACCGCGCGCGTCGCGAGTCGATCTGCTGCGAACCGTGCTTCACCCCGCCGACCACGAACGCCAGCCCCATCACCAGCAGCAGGTTGGCGAGGATCGAGCCGATCAGCGCCGCCTGGACCACCGCGACCAGCCCGGCCTTGAGCGCGAACAGCGCGATGAACAGCTCCGGCAGGTTGCCGAGCGCGGACTGCAGCACGCCGGTCGCTCCCGCGCCGAAGCGATCGCCCATCTGCTCGACGCTGCGGCCCACGAGCGAGGCAAGCAGCGCGACCGCCACGGCCGTGCACAGGAACACCAGGACCGGCCCCGCGCCGAGGTAATGCGCCGCGCCCGCGCCGGCGGAGGCGAGGGCGCCGCCGCCGAGCACGGCGAGGTCGGAACGGGTGAACGTGCGGGTCGCGGTCACGCGGGGTGCGGTCATCCCGCGATTGTGCCTGTTCGCGGCTTCAAGGCGCCGTCATCGGCCAGGCGGCGGGGCCTCGTCGCGGCGCGCGGCCAGGGTGCGCACGAACTCCACGGCCCCCGGCACCACCCCGAACAGGAACGACGCGCCGAGCACCATGGCCAGCGTCGACGGCGCGAACGCCGGATCGCGCCAGCGCAGCGTCCACGCGGCACCACCCGCATCGACGGGCGTCGCGGCGAAAGGCAGGAGCAGCGCACGCCAGGCGGGCCAGTGCAGCACCGCCACGACCGCGAGCGCCGCCAGCGGCGACACGATCAGGAACGCATGCACGAATTGCTCGAACACCGTGATCCGGCGGCGCGGCGACGCGTAGCGGATGTCGCGGTAGGCCGTGGCGGTGTGCGCGGCGGCGCCGGCCAGCGCCAGCGCGAGCACCGGCGGCGTCGCTTCGAGGAACAGCAGGGCCAGCATCGGCACCGCGATCTCCGCCGTCTGCAGCAGGTGCAGGGCCGATTCGTGGACGCCCGAGGTGCGCTCGATGCGGGTGCGGGCGTGCACGATGTAGTCGGCCAGGCCCGCGAGCAGCCACAACGGCAGGATCGCGCATCCCAGCAGGCGCCACAGCAGCGTCGCCAGTTGCGGATCGGCCGGGGTCACGGCGCCGGCGGCCGCGCCGCCGTCACGCGCCAGACGGTGTCGCCGACGTCGTCCGCGACCAGCAGCGCGCCGTGCGCGTCGATCGCCACGCCGACCGGGCGCCCGCGCGCTTCGCCGTCGTCGCCGAGGAAGCCGGCCAGCACGTCGACCTGCGGGCCCGAGGGCTGCTCGCCGGAGAACGGGACGAACACCACCTTGTAGCCCGAAGGCGGCTTGCGGTTCCAGGAACCGTGCTCGCCGACGAAGGCGCCGTCGGCGAAGGCGGGCGGCAGGGCCGCGGCGCTGGCCTTGTTCGCGAACGCCAGCCCCAGCGGCGCGACGTGCGTGCCCAGCGCGTAGTCGGGCGGGATCGCGGATGCGACCAGGTCCGGCCGCTGCGGGCGCACGCGCGCGTCGACGTGCTGGCCGTAATAGCTGTACGGCCAGCCGTAGAACGCGCCGCGCGCCACCGAGGTGAGGTAGTCCGGCACCAGGTCGCTACCGAGTTCGTCGCGCTCGTTCACCACCGTCCACAGCGTGCCGCCGCGCCAGCCCATGCCGTTGGGATTGCGCAGGCCGCTGGCGAACACGCTGGAGGCGCCCGTCGCCGGATCGACCTCGAGGATCAGCGCACGACCGGCTTCGGCTTCGATGCCGTTCTCGCCCACGTTGCTGTTCGAGCCCACGGTGACGTAGAGCCTGCGGCCGTCGGCGCTGGCGATCACGTTCTTGGTCCAGTGATGGTTGATCGCGCCGGCCGGCAGGTTCGCCACGCGTTCCGGCGCGGCGCCCGCCTGCACCTGCCCAGCGCGCCACGGAACGCGCAGCAGCGCGTCGCTGTCGGCGATGTAGAGCGTGCCGCTGCGACCGCCCTTGTCGGGCACGAGGGCCATGCCGAACGGCGAGACCAGGCCGGCCAGGAACACGCTGCGGGTCTCGGCCGCGCCGTCGCCGTCGGCGTCGCGCAGCAGGGTGATGCGATCGGCGCTGGGCGTGGCCGCGCCCGCGTACGCCATCGCCTTGTCCATGATCTTGGCCTTCAGCGAATCGTCGTCCTTCGGCCGCGCCGGCGCATTCGTTTCGGCCACGAGCACGCTGCCGTCGGGCAACACGCAGAGCCAGCGCGGATGGTCGAGGCCGGTCGCGAATGCGGCCACCTGCAGCCCCGCGGCCGCCGTCGGCGCTTCGCCCGCGGGCCAGCCGGTCGCCTTCGCGATCTCGACCGTCGGGATCAGCGTGCGCTTCGGCGGCGGCAGCACCGGCGCCGGGCCGGTCCCCGCGTTGAACGGCAGCAACGCGTGCTCGCCGCAGCCGGCGAGCGCCATCGTGGCCGCCAGCAGGCAGCCGGCCCGGAAGCGTCGGGCGTTCATGGCGCAGGCCTCAGAACGCGGCCACGCACAGCAGCACGAATGCGAGGACCGCGATCCCCGCGTGGCCGATCATCAGTCCGACCGGCAACGGCCGCTGGCGCCACTGCCACAGCAGGTTCATCGCCGCGCCGCCGGCGGCGGCCACGACGAACAGGAACAAGGCCCAGCCGCCGGGCGTGGGCACGCCGCCGATCGCCGCCGCGTACGCGACCAGGGTGACGCCGGCCGCGGCCAGCAGGCCGTGCAGCATCGACAGCCAGGCGGGCGGGTTGTGCCTGCCGAGCAGGCGGATGCCGGCCATGACCAGTCCGCCGGCGGCGGCGATCGCGAACAGCGCGACCGCGGCCTGCAGCATCGGGATCGCATCCATGGGTCGACTCCGGGATGGGAGCCCCGACCCTAGGCCCCGCCCGGTGAGCGCGGCGTAATGCGCGCGAAAGCGGCGTGACGGCGGGGTAAAATGCGCGTTTCGCCCCCCAGAATGCCGCTCGTGACCGCCCATTCCCCCGTGCCCTCCCGCGCCGCTGCCCAAGGCCAGGTTTCGATCCGCCAGGAAGACCTGATCCAGTCGATCGCCGACGCCCTGCAGTACATCTCGTATTACCACCCGGTGGACTACATCCGGGCGCTGTCGGCGGCGTACGAGCGCGAGGAATCGCCCGCGGCGAAGGAGGCGATGGCGCAGATCCTGATCAATTCGCGCATGTGCGCCGAGGGCCACCGCCCGATCTGCCAGGACACCGGGATCGTGACCGTGTTCCTCGAGATCGGCATGGACGTGCGCTGGGACGATGCGACGATGGGCGTCGAGGAGATGGTCCACGAAGGCGTGCGCCGCGCCTACAACCATCCGGACAACAGGCTGCGCGCGTCCGTGCTGGCCGATCCCGCCGGCAAGCGCATCAATACGCGCGACAACACGCCGGGCGTGGTCAACGTCAAGGTCGTGCCGGGCAACACCGTCGGGGTGATCGTCGCGGCCAAGGGCGGCGGCTCCGAGGCGAAGTCGAAGTTCGCGATGCTCAACCCCTCCGACTCGATCGTCGACTGGGTGCTGAAGACCGTGCCGACGATGGGCGCCGGCTGGTGCCCGCCGGGCATGCTCGGCATCGGCATCGGCGGCACCGCCGAGAAGGCGATGCTGCTGGCGAAGGAATCGCTGATGGAGGAGATCGACATCCAGCAGCTGCTCGCGCGGGGCCCCTCGAACCGCGTCGAGGAACTGCGCATCGAGCTGTTCGGGAAGGTCAACGCGCTGGGCATCGGCGCGCAGGGCCTGGGCGGGCTCACCACCGTGCTCGACGTCAAGATCAGGGACTATCCGACGCACGCGGCGAACCTGCCGGTGGCGATGATCCCGAACTGCGCGGCCACGCGCCACGCGCACTTCGCCCTCGACGGCAGCGGCCCGGTGATGCTGGATCCGCCGTCGCTCGAGGACTGGCCGAAGCTGACCTACGACGCCTCGAAGGGCCGCCGCGTCGACCTCGACACGCTCACGCGCGAGGACGTCGCCGCCTGGAAGCCGGGCGAGACGCTGCTGCTCAACGGCAGGCTGCTCACCGGCCGCGACGCCGCGCACAAGCGCATCGTCGGCATGCTCGACAAGGGCGAACCGCTGCCCGTCGACCTGCGCGGCCGCTTCATCTACTACGTCGGCCCGGTCGATCCGGTGCGCGA
>DASTWT010000163.1:0-3698 GCA_035765815.1 Luteimonas sp.
CATCGTGTCGCTGCTCGGCATCCGCCACGTGATCCTGGCGGTGAACAAGATGGACCTGGTGGGCTACGACCAGGCGGTGTTCGACGGCATCGTCGCCGGCTACCGCGCGCTGGCGGCGTCGCTCGGCATCGCCGGCGTCGAGTGCGTGCCGCTGTCCGCGCTGAAGGGCGACAACATGCTGGCGCGCTCGCCGTCGATGCCCTGGTACGCCGGCCGCTCGCTGCTCGAGTTGCTGGAGCAGGCGCAGGTCGCGCGCGAGGCCGCCGACATCGGCTTCCGCATGCCGGTGCAATGGGTCAACCGGCCGGATTCCTCGTTCCGCGGCTTCGCGGGCACCGTCGCCGCCGGGCGCGTTGCGCCGGGCGACGCGATCGCGGTGCTGCCGTCGGGGCGGCGCTCGCAGGTCGC
Organism: Luteimonas sp.; assembly: GCA_035765815.1. Taxonomy (GTDB): domain Bacteria; phylum Pseudomonadota; class Gammaproteobacteria; order Xanthomonadales; family Xanthomonadaceae; genus Cognatiluteimonas. Next base: position 409 of record DASTWT010000163.1, read on the forward strand.
GCGCATCGTCACCGCGGACGGCGACCTCGACGCCGCCGGCGCCGGGCAGGCGGTGACGCTCACGCTCGCCGACGAGATCGACGCCAGCCGTGGCGACGTGATCGCGGTCGCGTCGCGCCCGCCGGAGATCGCCGACCAGTTCGCCGCGCACGTGCTGTGGATGGGCGACCGCCCGCTGCTGCCGGGCCGGCCGTACTGGATGCGCATCGGCACGCGCACGGTCGGCGCGCAGGTCACCGCGATCAAGCACAAGGTCGACGTCAACACGCAGGAGGAGCTCGCCGCGAAGGCGCTCGAGCTCAACGAGGTCGGCGTGTGCACGCTGTACCTCGACCAGGCGGTGCCGTTCGAGCGCTATGCCGACAGCCGCGAGCTGGGCGCGTTCATCCTCATCGACCGCCAGGACAACGCCACGGTCGCGGCGGGCACGATCGACTTCGCCCTGCGCCGCGCGGGCAACATCCACTGGCAGCACGTCGAGGTCGACAAGGCGGCGCGCGCCGCCATCAAGCACCAGGAGCCGCGCTGCCTGTGGTTCACCGGCCTGTCGGGCGCCGGCAAGTCCACGATCGCCAACCTCGTCGAGAAGCGGCTGACCGCGCTCGGCCGCCACACCTACCTGCTCGACGGCGACAACGTGCGCCACGGCCTCAACAAGGACCTGGGCTTCACCGACGCCGACCGCGTGGAGAACATCCGCCGCGTTGCCGAAGTCGCCAGGCTCATGGTCGACGCCGGCCTGATCGTGATGGTGAGCTTCATCTCGCCGTTCCGCGCCGAGCGGCGGATGGCGCGCAACCTGTTCGCCAAGGGCGAGTTCGTCGAGGTGTTCGTGGACACGCCGCTGGCGGTGGCGGAACAGCGCGACGTCAAGGGCTTGTACGCGAAGGCGCGCGCCGGCGAACTTCGCAACTTCACCGGCATCGATTCGCCCTACGAGGCGCCCGAGCAGCCCGAGGTCGTGCTCGACACCGTCGGCCAGTCGCCGGAAGCGCTCGCCGAAATGCTCGTGCAACGACTGCTCGGGTGAGGCGGCTCGGCGGGCGGCCATGGCGGGACTGAGCGAAGCGGAGCTGCAGCAGCTCATCGCGCTGGCCAGGACGGCCCTGTGGCAGGACCGCGAGGTCAAGCGCCGGCTGCAGGCCGCCGGCGTCAACCTCACTCCGGCGAACTTCTACTCGTCGGTCCCGCTGGTCCAGGAGGTCGAGGACTCGTTCGAGCTCGCGGAGGAGGCGGCGGGTATCGCCCCCTGGCAGTCCGAGGGGCTGTTCCCGCGCGAGCGGCTTCTCGCGTTCGCCGCGGAGATCGGCCGCTTCGCCGCCGAATTCGCTCCCCCGGAAACGGGCGACCGCCATGCGCCGGACGGATTCTTCTGGTCGAATCCTGCGTTCTCGGGGTGCGACGCGCTGGCCTACTACTGCATGCTCCGGCACCTGAAGCCGCAGCGGGTCGTGGAGGTGGGGAGCGGTTTCTCCACGCTGGTGGCCGACATGGCGCTGCGCGCCAACGGCTTCGGCGAGATCGTCTGCATCGATCCGTTCCCGCCCGCATTCCTGTCCTCGATCGCCTCCGTCGCAAGGGTCGATCCGCGCCCCGCGCAGGCGATCCCGGCCGACGAGATGGTGGCGCTGGTCGAATCCGCGCAGGTGTGGTTCATCGATTCCACCCACACCGTGAAGGCGGGAAGCGACTGCCTGTACCTCTACCTGCGGGTCATGCCGCGCGTGCGTACCCCGGTGGTGTGCCACAGCCACGATGTCTTCCTGCCGTACGCCCTGCCGGCGAAATGGGCGCTCGAGCTGAACGTGTTCTGGACCGAGCAGTACCTGCTGCTGGCATGGCTGCTGGACAACCCGCGCGCCGAGGTGCTGTTCGGCAGCAACTGGCTGCGGCGCGCCGAACCGGAAGCGTTTTCCGGTTTCATGCGCGGCCGCGAGGCCCGGGGCGCCTCCTTCTGGTACGGGCTCAACGGCGGCGGACGCACGCGCTAGACTGGCGGCCGGATTCGAGGGAAGCAACGCCAATGGCAGCGACGAAGGTGTTCGGCAGTGCCCGCGAGGCACTGCATGGCCTGGTGGCCGACGGCCAGACCCTTGCGGTCGGCGGCTTCGGCCTGTGCGGCATTCCCGAGGCGCTGATCGCGGCGCTGCGCGACTCCGGCGTGAAAGGCCTGACGGTGATCTCCAACAACGCCGGCGTCGACGGCTTCGGCCTCGGCCAGCTGCTCGGCACGCGCCAGATCCGCAAGATGATTTCGTCCTACGTTGGCGAGAACAAGGAATTCGAACGCCAGTTCCTCGCCGGCGAGCTCGAGCTGGAGTTCAACCCGCAGGGCACGCTGGCCGAACGCCTGCGCGCGGGCGGTGCCGGCATCCCGGCGTTCTTCACCGCCACCGGCTACGGCACCGTCGTCGCCGAAGGCAAGGAAACGCGCGAGTTCAACGGCCGCATGTACGTGATGGAGACCGCGCTGGTCGCCGACGTGTCGCTGGCCAAGGCGTGGAAGGCCGACAAGGCCGGCAACCTCGTGTTCCGCAAGACCGCGCGCAACTTCAACCCGGCCGCCGCGATGGCGGGCAAGGCCTGCGTGGTCGAAGTCGAGGAAGTCGTCGAGGTCGGCGCGATCGATCCGGACCAGGTGCACCTGCCCGGCATCTACGTCGACCGCATCGTGCTGAACGCGCATCCCGAGAAGCGCATCGAGCAGCGCACCATCCGCCAGGAGGCGAACTGATGGCCTGGTCCCGCGAAGAGATGGCGAAGCGCGCCGCGCTGGAACTCACCGACGGCGCCTACGTGAACCTCGGCATCGGCCTGCCGACGCTGGTCGCCAACCACATTCCCGAAGGCGTGGACGTCTGGTTGCAGAGCGAGAACGGCCTGCTCGGCATCGGCCCGTTCCCGACCGAGGCGCAGCTCGACGCCGACCTGATCAACGCCGGCAAGCAGACCGTGACCGCGCGCGCGGGCGCCAGCTACTTCGGCAGCCACGATTCGTTCGCGATGATCCGCGGCGGCCACATCGACCTGGCGATCCTCGGCGCGATGGAGGTCACCGACCAGGGCGACCTCGCCAACTGGATGGTGCCCGGCAAGATGGTGAAGGGCATGGGCGGCGCGATGGACCTGGTCGCCGGCGTGAAGCGGGTGGTTGTGCTGATGGAGCACACCACGAAGGCGGGCGAGCCGAAGATCCTGCCGGAGTGCACGCTGCCGCTGACCGGCGTGGGCGTCGTAAGCCGTATCATCACCGACCTCGGCGTGCTGGACGTGACCCCGCAAGGCCTGGT
>DASTWT010000164.1:0-3748 GCA_035765815.1 Luteimonas sp.
GGCGGCGATCGACCTGGCCGGCATCGTCGAACACGTGACGCTGCTCGAGTTCGACTCGAAGCTGCGCGCCGACGAGGTGCTGCAGCGCAAGCTCCGCAGCCTGCCGAACGTGGACGTGCTGGTGGGCGCGCAGACCACCGAGGTGCTCGGCGACGGACAGAAGGTGACCGGCCTGGTCTACAAGGATCGCGTCGGCGGTGAAACACATACCGTCGAACTCGCGGGCGTGTTCGTGCAGATCGGCCTGCTGCCCAACACCGAGTGGCTCAAGGGCACGGTCGAGCTCAGCCCGCGCGGGGAAATCGTGATCGACGACCGCGGCGCGACCAGCGTGTCGGGCGTGTTCGCCGCGGGCGACGCGACCACCGTGCCGTACAAGCAGATCGTCATCGCGATGGGTGCCGGCTGCACCGCCGCGCTGAGCGCGTTCGACCACCTGATCCGCACGTCGGCGCCGGCGGGCGACGTGGCCAGGGCGGCGTGACCGCGATGGCTGCGCAGGATCGCCGCCGGACGCGCGCATGAACCTGCGCGACCTGCAGTACCTCGTGGCGCTGGCCGACCACCGCCATTTCGGCCGCGCCGCAGCGGCGAGCTTCGTCAGCCAGCCGACGCTGTCGACGCAGATCCGCAAGCTCGAGGAAGAGCTCGGCGTGGCGCTGGTCGAGCGCGCGCCGCGCAAGGTGATGCTGACGCCCGCGGGCCGCGAGATGGCCGAGCGCGCGCGCCGCGTGCTGGCCGAAGTCGCGCAGATGAAGGAAGCCGCCCGCCGCAGCCACGATCCCGAGGCCGGCAGCGTGCGCCTGGGCATCTTCCCGACGCTCGGGCCGTACCTGCTGCCGCACGTCGTGGGCGCGGTGCGCGAACGCTTCCCGCGGCTGGAGCTGCTGCTGGTCGAGGAGAAGACGCCGGTGCTGCTCGAGCGCCTGCACGAGGGCAAGCTCGACGCCGCGCTGCTCGCGTTGCCGCTGCACGACGACAGCCTGCACGTCGAATTCCTGTTCGAGGAACCGTTCCTGCTCGCGGTGCCCGCGCAGCACCGCCTCGCCACGAAGCGCCCGCTCGCGGTCGACGACCTCGCCGACGAGCGGCTGCTGCTGCTCGAGGACGGCCACTGCCTGCGCGACCAGGCGCTCGATGTCTGCCGCCTGGCCGGCGCCGGCGAGAAGGCCGAGTTCCGCGCCACCAGCCTGGAAACCCTGCGGCAGATGGTCGCCGCCGGGGTCGGCGTGACCCTGCTGCCCGCCCTGGCGGTGCAGCCGCCGGTGCCCGCGTCCCCGGACATCGCCCTGCTGCCGTTTTCCGGCGGCGACCGGCCCAGCCGCAGGATCGCGATGGCCTGGCGCAGGACGTCCGCGCTCGGCGCCTTCCTGCCCGCGCTGGCGGACGTGTTCCGCGCGCTGCCGCCGGAGCTGCTCGCCGCCGACGGCCACGGCGCGCGGGGCGCCGCGGCGCCCCGGAAAGCCGCAGCCAAGGTTGATCGCACCGCGGCCGCGGGTTAACTTGGCCGCATCTTCGTTGCCTGGTGGGCGGGGCGCCTGACGCTCCGCCCGCATTGCTTTTGGAGTTCCGCCATGCCCCCCGAAACCAAGCCCGCCCTGGTGCTGTCCCGGCTCGACGTCGACCGCCTGGAGGCGTTGCTCGAGCAGCCGGCGCAGGCCGGCCCCGCGTTCGACGCGCTGCGCGACGAGCTGGCGCGCGCCGAAGTGCGCGAACCGCGCGACGTCCCGGCGGACGCGATCACCATGAACTCGACCGCGCGCTTCCGCGACGAAGCCAGCGGCGAGGAGCGCGAGATGACGCTGGTGTACCCGCGCGACGCCGACGGCAGCGCCGACAAGGTCTCGATCCTCGCGCCGGTGGGCAGCGCCCTGCTCGGCCTGCGCGCGGGCCAGTCGATCGAATGGCCGGTGCCCGGCGGCCGCAGCGCGCGCCTCGTCGTGCTCGGCGTGCGCTACCAGCCGGAAGCGGCCGGGGAGTACCACCGATGAGCGAGGCCGGGAACGCAAGCGGCGACGGAGCGCCGCGCACCGACTTCATCCGCCAGATCGTGCGCGAGGACCTCGCGTCGGGGAAGCACGCGGCGATCCGCACGCGCTTCCCGCCGGAGCCCAACGGCTACCTGCACATCGGCCACGCCAAGGCGATCTGCCTGGACTTCGGCGTCGCCGCCGAGTTCGGCGGCCGCTGCAACCTGCGATTCGACGACACCAACCCGGCGAAGGAAGATCCCGAGTACGTCGCCGCGATCCAGGAGGACGTGCGCTGGCTCGGCTTCGACTGGGCGTCGCTGCGCCACGCGTCCGACTACTTCGACGTGTTCTACCTGGCGGCGGAGAAGCTCGTCCGCCAGGGCGACGCCTACGTCGACGACCTGGGGCCCGAGGAGATCCGTGCCTACCGCGGCACGCTCACCGAGCCCGGCCGCAATTCACCGTTCCGCGACCGCGGCGTCGAGGAGAACCTCGACCTGTTCCGCCGCATGCGCGCCGGCGAGTTCGCCGACGGCGCGCGCACCCTGCGCGCGAAGATCGACATGGCGTCGGGCAACATGAACCTGCGCGACCCCGCGCTGTACCGGATCAAGCACGTCGAGCACCAGAACACCGGCGAAGCCTGGCCGATCTACCCGATGTACGACTTCGCGCACTCGCTGAGCGACGCGATCGAGGGCATCACCCACTCGCTGTGCACGCTCGAGTTCGAGGACCACCGTCCGCTGTACGACTGGTGCGTGGACAGGGTGGACCTCGCCGGCAATCCGGATTTGCTGAAGCCCCTCACCGACCGCGGCCTGCCGCTGGAAGCCGCCAAGCCGCGCCAGATCGAGTTCTCGCGCCTCAACTTCAACTACCTGGTGATGAGCAAGCGCAAGCTGCTCGCGCTGGTGGAGGACGGCCTGGTCGACGGCTGGGACGACCCGCGCATGCCGACGCTGCAGGGCATCCGCCGCCGCGGCTACACGCCGTCGGCGTTGAAGCTGATGGTCGAGCGCGTCGGCATCAGCAAGCAGAATTCGCTGCTCGACATCTCGATCCTCGTGGGCGCGCTGCGCGACGACCTCGCCGCGACCGCGCCGCGGCGCATGGCGGTGGTCGATCCGCTGAAGATGGTGCTCACCAACCTCGGCGCGGGCCACGAGGAACTGCTGCGGTTCGCCAATCATCCGAAGGACGCGTCGCAGGGCGAGCGCGAAGTGCCGTTCGCGCGCGAGCTGTGGATCGACCGCGACGACTTCGCCGAAGTGCCGCCGCCGGGCTTCAAGCGCCTCACCGTCGGCGGCGACGTGCGCCTGCGCGGCGCCGGCATCGTGCGCTGCGACGAAGTCGTCAAGGATGCGGACGGAAACGTGGTCGAGCTGCGCTGCGCGCTCGATCCGGAATCGCGCCCCGGCATGGAGGGCGCCAACCGCAAGGTCAAGGGCACGATCCACTGGGTGAGCGCAAAGCACGGCGTGCCGGCGGAAATCCGCCTGTACGACCGCCTGTTCGCCGTGCCCGACCCGGATGCGGACGAAGGCGGCAAGACCTACCGCGACCACCTGAACCCGGAATCGCGCCGGACCGCGCGCGGCTACGTCGAGCCCGCCGCCGCGCAGGCGGCGCCCGAGCAGTCGTTCCAGTTCGAGCGCACCGGCTATTTCGTCGCCGACCGCCGCGACCACCGCGCCGACGCGCCGGTGTTCAACCGCAGCGTGACCCTGCGCGACACCTGGGCGCAGAAGGGCTGATCGTGATGGCCACCGCCA